>CAKKPR010000241.1 GCA_919901705.1 Thermodesulfovibrionales bacterium
TTTCTTCTTTTGCTATATCAAGAAAGACCTTCCTGATATCCGCTCTGTCTGTCATTGCTGCAAGCTGTTCATACAGGTTTATCGCATCAAGTTCAGCTATCATTCCTATGCGAAGTATCTCTTTTACTATGTCACCTTTCCTAATCTTCTTAAGATCTGTCGGGATATTAGACATCATGGCTTTTACCTCCGGTATTTTAATTTTTCATACTTTGCAATATCGTAAACAACAGCGATACGCTATCTTATATAAGCCTCGGTGACGTATCTCCTCATCATCCTGTGGCAGTTGAAATAATAGGCATTTTTGCCTATGGCATTCTGCATCATCCTTATCCATGTATGCCTGTCATTGTAATACATGGGAATCAGGATGGTCTCAAGCTTGGCATATAAATCATCGGCATCTCTTTTATCTATAACCTCAACATTATCAGTAAGGGCTATCTCTGTGGGGCTCGGACCTATAGCCCAGCCCGTGAAGCCTTCGATATGCCCCTCTATCCACCAGCCGTCAAGAACGCTGAAATTCATCACGCCGTTGTGTGCTGCCTTCATGCCGCTTGTGCCTGATGCCTCGCGGGGCCTGAGGGGCGTGTTAAGCCATACGTCAACACCGGCGACAAGCTTGAGCGCCTTTTCCATGTCATAGTTTTTTACATAAGCCATCTTTATCTTGCCTTTTAATTTTTCTTTTATTACATGGATTTTTTCTATAAGCCACTTGCCGTGGTCGTCTTTCGGGTGAGCCTTGCCGGAGTAAATAATCTGAATCTTTCCTGTGGCAATTTTTTCAAGCCGTTCCATATCGCTGAATATCAGGTCAGCGCGCTTGTATGCGGTTGCCCTTCGTGCAAAACCGATTGTGAGAGTTTCATGATCCAGTCCGGCATTTGTCTCTGCATTGACAAAATCAATTAAAATCTTTTTTGCCTCTATATGCGCTGCCCACAATTCCTCATCAGGGATACGGCCGACCCTCACGAACAGTTCAGGCTCGTTTGCCCATCCGGGAAGATATTTATCATAGAGTTTTTTAAGGCTGTCACAGGTCCATGTGAAGGAATGCACGCCGTTTGTTATTGCAGATATCTCATATCCCGGGAACATGTGCTTTGAAACCTCTCCATGTTTTTTGGCAACCCCATTGATAAATTCGCTGAGGTTTATTGCAAGGAGTGTCATGTTAAGATTATCCTTGCCTCCAAGTGATTTCAGTATATCAATGGGTATCGGTTCTCCCATTATCTTTGATACCAGGTCGTAGGAAAATTTGTCGTGGCCTGCTTCAACAGGGGTATGGGTTGTAAAAACGCATATGCCTTTTACGCGGTCCACATCCCATACAAGCCTTTCGTCCCAGACATCCTCAATAGGCCTTTTATATCTAAGAAGCAGTTCAATTGTCAGCAGGGCGGCGTGGCCTTCGTTCATGTGATATTTTTTAATTTCAAATCCGAGTTCATGGAGCATTTTTACCCCGCCTATTCCGAGGATAATCTCCTGTTTCAGCCTGTATGACAGATCACCGCCGTAGAGATGGGATGTAAGCTCCCTGTCATCCGGAGAATTTCCCTGGATGTCAGCATCAAGAAAGAATACAGGGATGTTCCCTCCTGTAAGGCTTTTTACAACATAGAGCCAGGCCTGTATTGCAACGTCACGCCCTTCTATCTGCACATATACCTTTGATGGAAGGAGGGCCATATAGTTTGACGGCTCCCAGATAGTAGGCAGTTCTGACTGTCGTCCTCTCTCATCTATTTCCTGGGTAAAATATCCTTTTTTGCTGAGAAGAGTTACTGCAACCATCGGGAGTTTAAGATCTGCGCCTGATTTTATTGTGTCTCCTGCAAGCACGCCAAGGCCTCCGCTGTAAGTAGGTATGTCATTGGCAAGGCCTATCTCCATAGAGAAATAGGCAATCTTTGGCTCTTTGATAAATTCGTTTAGCTGGGTCAAAATAGGATCCATTGATTTCATATTTTAAGACATTAAAGAAAGATATACAACTTGTAAATAAAGATAAAATATGTGCATTATTGTTCTTCTCTTGTTGAAACCACCTGATCCGTGATATATTCATTCTCATGCAAAAACATTTGCCATACCAGTTTTTTATAGCATTCCGTTATCTCAAATCTAAAAAAAAGAATAAGGGGATATCGCTTAATACAGCTATTTCTGTCGGCGGTGTGGCAGTCGGCGTCATGGCGCTCCTTGTTGTGCTTTCTGTAATGAGCGGCTTCCATGAAGACCTTCAGAGGAAGATACTCGGCGTGAATCCGCATATTGTAGTGCTGAGTTACAGGGGAGGGGTAACTGATTATAAAGATATAATGGAGAAAGTTAATGAAGAAAAGGATATAGTTTCTTCGTCTCCGTTTGTTCTCGGTCAGGTTATGGTCTCATCAGGGAAAAGGGCGCACGGTGTTTATTTAAGGGGAATTGACCCTGCACTTGAAATAAAGACCACTGAGATATCCAGATACATAAAAGACGGGAAACTTGATGACCTTAAGCCTGAGAAGGGAATATCCGGAATTGTAATAGGCAAAGAACTTGCAAGCAGTCTTGGTGTTTTTAGAGGCGACCAGATAAATGTGATATCACCTGTTGGAGAAATCGGCCCCCTGGGAATGCTTCCAAAAGTCAGGCAGTTCAGGGTTGCTGCGATATTTGAAGTCGGTATGTTCGAATATGATTCAAATCTTGTTTTTACAGGGCTTTCCCCTGCCCAGGAATTTTTTGGCATGGGAGATTCTGTGACAGGGATTCAGCTTAAGGTTAAGGATATTTACAAGGCAAAGGAAACAAGAGAGCATATTCAGAAGAAACTTGATTTCCCATACTATGGAAGGGACTGGATGCAGATGAACAGCAATCTTTTCTCAGCCTTAAAACTCGAAAAGCTTGCAATGTTTGTGATACTTATCCTTATAGTTCTTGTTGCCTCGTTCAACATTGTCGGCACTCTTATAATGAATGTCATTGAAAAAAGCCGTGAGATTGCAATCCTTAAAGCAATGGGCGCGACAAACAGGGGAATCATGCTCATATTCATGCTTCAGGGACTTTTCATAGGGCTTACCGGCACAACAATTGGAATTGCCGGCGGATATCTGCTTGGCCATCTGTTCAATAATGTGATTAAGCTGCCGCCGCAAGTATATTATCTCAGCCATCTGCCGATAAAAATGGAGCTGATTGATTTTATCGCTGTTTCTACCTCTGCGATATTAATAAGTTTTCTTGCAACGATATATCCTGCCTGGCAGGCAGCAAAGCTGAATCCCGTTGAGCCGTTGAGGTATGAGTGATACAAATGAAATGTATCTTGTCATTGCGAGGAGGTCATTTTGACCGACGTGGCAATCTTAAAGCGAGATTGCGGAGTTTATCCCGAGCAAAAACCGAGATTGCTTCGCCCCGATTTATCTGGGGCTCGCAATGACAGCGAGGGACCCATTCGCAATGACAGTTGAGGAGCGAATAATTTGATTGAAGTTCAAGATTTAAAAAAATCTTTTTACCCTCCTGCAGGTGAGCTGCAAGTCTTGAACGGGATTAATCTCTCTATAAAGGCAGGGGAGATGGTTGCGATAATGGGAGCCTCTGGTGTTGGTAAAAGCACACTTTTGCATATACTGAGCGCTCTGGACAGGCCAAGTTCGGGCAGTATCTTATATGAGGGCAAAGATGTGTTTTCTCTGGATGATAATGCACTGGCTGCTTTCAGGAATACATCAATAGGTTTTGTCTTTCAGTTTCATCACCTGCTCCCTGAATTTACTGCGCTTGAAAATGTGATGATGCCGGGACTGATACTCAGAAGTCAGAAGTCAGCAGTCAGCAGTCAGGAGATACAGGGAAAGGCAGAAAAACTGCTTAGAGAGCTTGGGGTGTTTGAAAGAAAAAATCACAGGCCCGGAGAGCTTTCCGGCGGTGAGCAGCAGCGCGTTGCAGTTGCGAGGGCCTTGATACTTGGACCCAAGGTTGTTTTTGCGGACGAGCCCACAGGCAATCTCGATACTCACACAGGCGAGGAGCTTTTTAAACTGCTTCTTGAACTCAATAAAAAGGAAGGCATCACATTCGTAATCGTCACCCATAACGAATCCCTCTCCCGTCAATGCCACAGAGTGCTTGAGATGGTGGATGGAAGGTTTAGGTAAAAATCAATAAATGGAGGGGTTATGAAACTGCCTGAATACGTAACAAAGGCCGAAGTGCAAAAAGTATGTAAGGCTCTTGGTTTAAGGGACTGGACTATGATAAAGGATTACAAGGTATCCCCGAAAGAAGCCAAAAGAATTCTGAGGGAGATAGATTCAAGAGGCATGAAGATTGAGCCTGAGCAGTTTTGTGCAGGGCTTGAGGTAGAGCTTGAGCATGGCACAATGTACAAAGAGGCTAATGTTACAAATAATCATCCGGTAATCACGGGCAAAATAGTTCTTGCTCATATGATAGAGTCGCTTGATTATTACAGGAGGCTTGAGGTTGCGGAACTCGAAGGTGACCTCCATAAGGCGGTTGTAAATGGGAACGCTGCAAAGGCAAGGCACTACTACAAGAGAATTACTAAGGCAAAGACAGAGCTTGCAGAGGCAGAGGGCAGAAAACTTTAAAACTTTTTTAAGATATTATAATATGTATCTCTCTGCGCGGCTTTAAATCCCGCATTTTTTATTGCCCTTATTATATCTTCCATTGAGACGCTATAGCTTATGCCTGTTGAGGCAACGACATTTTCCTCAATCATTGTAGAGCCGAAATCATTTGCGCCGAACCTCAATGCAA
>CAKKPR010000242.1 GCA_919901705.1 Thermodesulfovibrionales bacterium
CTAAATTTAGTATAAATTCCATTAGTGAGAGCGCATGTAAAGAAAACCATCTATTCCCTGACAGGGAAATTAATTATTGCCATAGGCACTCTGATGGTGGTGGGAAGCACTATCTTCTGGTATTTTCTTATACATTTTCAGGAGAAGGAACTTCTCAGGAATTCTGTAAAATACGGCCACTCTTTTGTAGACTTTGTGGAAAAAAGCACGCGTTACGGAATGCTCACCTTTCAGCAGCTCCTGATACAGCAGACTATTGAGGCTATAGGCTCGGCTGAGGGGATTGTCAAGATAAGGATGTTCGATGGCAGAGGCAAGATTGCTTATTCCTCGGTAAAAGAAGAGAAGGGGACCATGCTGGGCAAAAACGAATCTGTCTGCATGCTCTGCCATTCTAATTCCCGCAAGGCAGTAGAGATGCCGAGTTGGTCTATAAAAAAAGACAAGGATGGGTACAGGATACTGAATCTTCTGCAGCCCATTTATAATGAACCTGCATGTTATACATCTTCCTGCCATGTTCATTCCAGCGGGACCGCCATCCTTGGATTTACAGAGGCTGATATATCTTTATCCCTTCTCGATAAGGCCGTAAAAAAGCAGGAACTGGCTATAACAGCCTATGTGCTTGGTTTTATATGCCTGTTATCGGTGGTTCTCTGTACGATACTCTGGAACCTTGTATCTACCCCTCTCAGCATACTTACGCATGGCATGGAGAGAGTGGCTGCAGGTGAACTGGATTATACTGTGAAAATAAATACCAGGGATGAGATGGGCGAGCTTGCGACGGCATTTAACGCCATGACATTCGACCTCAAGAAGGCAAAGGACGAGCTTATTGAGTGGGGCAACACCCTTGAGAAAAAGGTTGAAGAGAAAACCGAAGAGATCCGCAAGGCGCAGGCAAAACTCATACATTCTGAAAAACTTGCATCACTTGGAAGGATGGCAGCGGGTGTGGCTCATGAGATAAACAGTCCCTTAACAGGCATCGTTACCTTTGGCCATCTTCTGCTTAAAAAATTTCCGGAGGGCACCCAGGAACGGGAAGATGTTGAGGTTATTATTGAACAGGCCAACAGATGTTCGAATATCATAAAAGGGCTTCTTGGCTTTGCAAGGGCAACCTCGGCAGAAAAGAGCTCTATAAATATAAATGATATAGTAAACAGTTCTTTAAACATGGTGCGGCATAAGGCAGACTTTTTTAATATCAAGATCGTTCTGAATTTTGATGAATCGATTCCTCTTATAAAGGCGGATGCATCCCAGATTCAGCAGGTATTTTTAAATATGATTATTAATGCGGCAGATGCAATGGAGGGGAAAGGGACCTTTACCGTTACCACACAGAAGGTCGATGAAAACGGCGTTCCTTTTGTGGAGGTTGAGTTTAATGATTCAGGCCCTGGCATAAATGAAAAAGACATTCCAAAACTTTTCGAGCCTTTCTTTACGACAAAACCTGTTGGTAAGGGCACGGGGCTTGGCCTTGCTGTAAGTCACGGTATTATTCAGGATCACGGGGGCAGGATACGCGTGAGAAGCACGCTTGGAAAAGGGACAAGTTTCTTTGTAAGGCTCCCTTTTTATGAGGGATAATCAATAGATATGCAATTGCAGAACGGAGGAGTTTGCTATGAATAAAGGCAATATCCTTGTAGTAGATGATGAAGACATAGTGCTCTTGAGCTGCAAAAGGGCGCTCACTCCTGAAGGTTATAATGTCAAGACGGTCAGAAGAGGAGCAGATGGCATAACCCTGCTTGAAAATGAAGCCTTTGACATTGTAATGACTGACCTGAAGATGCCTGATATGGACGGCATAGAAGTCCTCCGGAGGGTAAAGGAGGGCTGGCCTGCCATAGAGGTCATCATTATAACAGGTTATCAGACGGTCGAGACTGCTGTGAAGGCTATAAAACTGGGGGCGTTTGATTATATTGAAAAGCCTTTTACGCCGGAACAGATTTTAACAGTAGTAAATAATGCTGTTGCGCGCAGGGCAAATCAGTAGCAGGCAGAATGGATAGGCCCAGGATCCTTGTCATCGATGATGAAGATATAGTAAGGATCAGCTGTCAAAGGGCGCTCGAACCGGAAGGTTATGATGTTACGGCAGTTAAAAGCGGAGCAGCTGGTTTAAGGCTGCTGGAAAATGAGGCCTTTGACCTTGTGCTGACAGACCTGAAGATGCCTGATATGGACGGCATAGAGGTTCTCAGGAGGGTAAGGGAGGGCTGGCCCGACACTGAGGTAATACTGATAACCGGCTATGGCACTGTGGCTACTGCTGTAAATGCGATGAAGCTCGGGGCCTTTGATTATATAGAAAAACCATTCAGGCCCAATGAACTGATTATCCTTGTCTCAAGGTCTCTTGAAAGAAAGCGCCTTCTCCTTGAAAATCTCAGGCTCAGAAGCGAACTTACAGAACAGTATAAACTCGAAAATATTACCGGCACATCAAAAACAATGCAACGGGTTTTCCATCTCATCGCAAAGGTGGCCTCTACAGGAAGCACAGTTCTCATAACCGGAGAAAGCGGGACAGGAAAGGAGCTGATTGCCAGGGCTGTTCACTATAACAGTCCAAGGAAAGACAAGCCTTTTATAGTGGTTGATTGCGGAACCATCCCTGATGCATTAATAGAGTCTGAATTATTCGGACATGTTAAAGGCGCTTTCACAGGCGCGATAGAAAACAGAAAAGGGCTGATGGAGCTTGCTGATGAAGGCTCCCTGTTCCTTGACGAGATAGGTAATCTTAATCTTTCAACGCAGGCTAAACTCCTGCGTGTGCTGCAGGAGAAAGAATTCAGGCCGCTCGGAGGTAAAAATCCTGTAAAGTGTGATATGCGGTTCATTGTCGCAACAAACAAGAATCTGGAGGCCATGACTAAAGAAGGCACATTCAGGGAAGATTTTTTTTACAGGCTTAATGTCTTTCCCTTAAGCATTCCGCCTTTAAGAGACAGGAAAGAAGATATCCCCATGCTTGCATACCACTTTCTTCAGAAATACAGCAAGGAGACAGGAAAGGATGTTACACATATTTCTGCAGAGACAATGAAGGCGCTTATCTATCATGAGTGGCCCGGCAATGTCAGGGAGTTAGAAAATACAATTCAGAGGGCCATAATACTCTGTCAGGGCAAAACCCTGCAGCCAGCGCATCTTCCTCCACTTGGCGTGGGAGCTGATGATGAAGGCATTCCCAGGACCATGGACGAACTAAAGGGCAGGAAAAAAGGCCTTCGTCTGAAGTCAATAGAAGATATTGAAAAGGCTTTTCTTGTGGATGCCCTGAAAAGAAATGAGTGGAACATATCAAGGGCTGCGCTTGATGTTGGAATGCAGCGCACGAATTTCCACGCCCTTCTTAAAAAACACAATATCTCCAGAGTGCAGGCAAAGACAAGATAGATTTAAACATGGAACACAGAGGGGAT
>CAKKPR010000243.1 GCA_919901705.1 Thermodesulfovibrionales bacterium
CTCACCGAGAGCGGCTGGCAAGCCGCGATCCGGTGGAGCGCTTCGTTAGACCTCTTGATTGCCGTGCTATTTTCATTAAACTACGCAGGGCTTCATTAACCGAGGCATCATCCGGAAACGCTTCTGCCACATCAGGACTGAGAAGAACAAGATTCGTTCCTTTTTTGTATTCCTCAAAATACTTACCTCTTATCCCCTTGCCTAAATCTTCACGCTTGTACTCTTTACGCATTTCTTCATTTTTAACCGTCTTCATATATTTTCCTTTCTTGTCTTGTTGCGCGCCTTGCGCTTATTATTCTTGTTTTTCCATGCCGTTCCGTATGAACGACAGCCAATAACTGATTCATTTTGGAATATCCAAAGGTCAGGAGTCTATGCTCCCCTATTGAATGGTCTGGATCGTTGAAGGTTATCGACAGCGGGGCGCCGAATACTGTTGACGCCTCATGAAAAGAGATGCCATGTTTTTTGAGGTTGGCGTCCGATTTATTTGGATCCCATTCAAATTCCATATGTTATTTTATCATTATTTCTATTATTATTTTGTGGTCTAACAATGATTATACGAACTTCCTGTCGCTTCGACTCGGAACCGAGTTTACTGCCATAATGCAAGCAATATAGCATAAAATGTAATGTGAAGGAAGAAAATAATTAATAAAAACAATATCGCAGTTTGGCAGCATTTCGCATTTTGCGGTAATACGGACTAAAAGCGAGATTGCTTCGCTACACTCGCAATGACACTTTTTCAGCAGTCTCAATCTATACCCATGCGGCTGCGGAGATTCTATTTCTTGTAACATCTGTTGCACCTGATGCACTCGGATATTAACGGCAGAGGTTTATTCCCCATCGGGCAGTCAAGCCTGCTCACATAACCTTTATCTTTTTTTGAGAGCATGCCTGTTAATGCCGCAACAGGGCATAGATACCTGCACCAGAATCTTTCAACCTTCAGATTTGCAAGAAGCGTTATCACAACCAGAGACCACGCCAGATAATTTCCGTGAAAAGAAAAGAGTGTGACATAGGTCTCATAGTTCCCGAATTCCACTCTTTTGCTTACGAACACTACAACCGCTGCTGCTCCCAATAAGATATATTTTAAATCTCTCCATCTGTCATCTGTTTCAACAGGGATATCCCATTTTTTGAATGGCAGTCTCCCGATGAATTCAGATAAAGCGCCGAACGGACAAAGCCATCCGCAGTAAAACCTTCCTGCAATGATTATTGAGATAATCGTGCTTGCAAAGATGATAACCCAGAGCATTGAAGATGACGGCCTTAGAAGAACGAGATTGAATACATGCAGAATAGAAAAAGGGCTTGAAAGATATAACCCAATGACAGGGATGCTCAGGACAAGGCTGATGTCTCTTGCCCTGAGAAAGCTCTTTGATTTTCTTGTAATAAAATAAAATACGATAGCCAGAGAAAAAAGCAGAAGGTACGTAATCCAGCCTGTGCCGTGTGCTTTCTTTGCCTCTTCGGATTTCACAGGTATTTTAAGTACGTCTGAGGCAACTATCCTTGAAGACTCCTTTATGGTCTTTGCCATTGCCTCAACACTGACTGTTGCCCTGCTTATGCCGTCTATGTCTTTGTCCAATTCAAAAGAATCATTAATGCTTTTTCCGAGAAAGTGCCGGAGATATTCCTGAGATTCCATATAATGGACATAATTTTTTGTCTCTTTATGGTCGAGGATCTTTATCCCTGCAATCTTTCCATCAGGATTCAATGCAAGGAGGATTTTTATCGGGCCTGCATATCCTCTGACCGAGGGGACAATATCATACGTATTAAAGGCTGTAATGCCTTCACTGGATTGATAATGAGGAGGATTGATTTTTTTATCCTGGAACTCTATGCCAGGAGCAATTTCTTTGAGATATATCCTCTCGTCAGCCTTTTTTTCAGGCAGGAATACCTGCATGCTGTATCCTGCGATGGCTGACGCAATCACTGTTATCAGTAAGATTATTTTAAGATTTCTCATGGCTTATAGATAAAAGCAGAGCAAAAGATATCCCCTTTATTAATACCAGAAACAGGAGGGTATTTTGAACCCCTGCTAAAGGCATCATAAATATTGCTGTCAGAAATGCGCCGAGAAAAGAGCCTGTAAGGTCTGTTGCGTAAAGCCTTCCCGCAACTCCGGTTGAGTCCTGCTCTTTTATGCAGAGATTTGCCGCTGCAAACTGCATTCCGCCAAGCATGCCGCATAGAAAGCTTAACACATAAAAAAGAATCTCCTGCTTAAAAAGCACGGGGGCAGAAATAAAAAGAATGATTGCTGCAATCTCGAGGAGGCGAAGCCATCCCAGAGGCCTCTGAATGCCTTTTGTGATATGGGCTCCGAAGGCCATCCCCAGCATGAAGACTGCGGTGAGAAGGCCTATCATCTCATAAACGTATCCAAATGACGCCTGATATGCAAGGAGTATCAGCATGGAAAATGCCATTACTGAATATCCTGTTGTAAACATTGAGTAATAGACAGCCTGTTTTTTCTTCCAAAGGATGGCCGCAATAATAATGAATGCTGCCATAAGCACGAGGATTATCTGCCGGTTTTCTATATCGAGCAGCCAGTTCAGTATTCCTCCCCCATAAACCTCGGACCAGAGCATAAGGTTATAAAGGTAGGCAACCGGTTCCATATCTGTATTTAGTGCATGGATTTTTTCAAGCCTTTCTCTGACAAGGCTTATCTTTAAGGGGGAAAAGGCATCAACAAGAATATAAGGCTGAAAATAGCTGGTCTCAATCTCCCTTTTATAAAACCTTTCACTGAGTGTCTGCGGGTTTGTGTCAAAGGGCCTGCCTGAGGCAAAGATATACCCGTACTCTTCTGAAGAAAGTTTTGTGTGGCTGAAGACATTTTTAAGTGAATTGTATATAGAACCGTTTGCCATCTGCATTTTCCTGCCTATGTAGCCGTATGATGTTGGAAGGGTGAGACAAAGTATGCCGTTTTCTTTAAGCGCTGTTTTTGCCTCTTTAAAAAAGCCGGTTGTATAGAACCTGTTTATGTTTGCTGTGGCAGGCTCAGGCAGGTTCAGGATAACAAGGTCATAGGCAGGGGTTCGCAATGCCTTTATGAATTTCCTTGCATCCTCTGTTATTATCCTGACTATTTTATTATTCAGCAACTCCCTGTCTTTTTCGCTTAGAAGCCTGACAGAGACGTCAATAATCTTCGGGTCCATCTCCACGAAGTCTATCCCAGAGACAGGATATTTTAAGAGTTCCCCTATTACCGAAGGGGAGCCTCCGACAACCAGTATGCGGGAAGGGGAGGGATGGACAGCCATTGGCAGATGGGCCCTGAGTTCTTCTGTCTGGGTGTCAGGATATGAGAACTGAAACCTGCCTGAGGCATAGACATTGAACTGTTCACCGAGCTTTAATACAGTAATCTCACCGTATCTTGACTCGATTCTTTCCGTGAGCTGCAGCCCCTTCACCTGCGGGGCAGTGTTAATATCCCTGAACCCGAAATAAAAAATCACCGGCACCAGAAGCAGGGCGACAAGATATTTTTTTCTAAGGAGGTATGCAGCTATCGAAAGATTCATAATGCTTATAGTTGCCGACAGGGCAAAAGAATCCACTTTTCCCGAGAGCAGTAAGGTGAACACGATACCGCCGATGAAAGCGCCTGCTGCCTCAAGGCTGTATGTCTTTGCGGCCTCTCCGCCTGAGTGAGAAACAGCAAGAGGAAACTGTAATCCTATAACAAAGCACAGGGGCAAAAGGGAAATGACAGTGGCGATTATCGTAGTTGTCAGAGGTATTGTTTCTCCGAACTCAAAGGGAATGGAGGGCCTTATCAGATTTATCAAAAGGATTGCAGGCTGTGACAGGAGGCCAACAACAAGAAATGAAACTGCAAAGGCATGTTTATATTTTATTCTATGCCCTGCATAGCTCCCCATGCCCACAGCAATAAGCCAGACAGAAAGAGTTATGCCGATATCGAGTTCATTTCCTGAAAAAACAGCGAGGAGCTGCCGCAGGCTTATTATCTGCAAAAGGATGGAACTTAGTCCCATTGTGATTATGGGAAGTCCGCGTGTTTTCATAAGGTTATTGTTTAATCTTTAGGAGTTTTTTGCAAGTCTTTTAAAATGCTCTGCTGCTCTTTTGCCGTACGGACTTTTGCACTTCCGAGCTTCTGCACTATTTGGGGCGGACGGGACGGGTGGCGAGGGAGCAAATAGCTGATTTAAAACTTTACGCCTCCCTTTTCAAGTATCTCCTTGACCGTCTGGGCTATCTTGCCAGCTGCATCCTGCATCTTCTGAGCTTTCTCTTTTGAATAATTAGTCGGCCAGTGAACAGGATAGCGGGTATCAATGTAAGCAGTATTAAGCATCTCGCACTGCTCCATGAGTGACAGCAGTGAAGCGTCTCTCTTCCCACAGATTTTCACTAGGGCGATGAGATTGTGTATTTTCTCGAATTCGAGGTCGTAGGCAACAATGAAGGCCTTGAGATATTTCTCTGCTGCCTGCTGGAAATGGAAACAGATTTGTGAATAGTATTTATTGTCCTCCGCGAGGGTTATCTTTGCGAAGTTGTAGTCTTCATCAGCTTTGGTCAGCCATTCCCTTACGACCCTCGGATCAGCCATAGAGTATCTTGCCCTTTTCGTATATCTTTTTTATAAAAGGATCTCCGAGGGAAAGTCTTTCCTCCGCTTCTTCAGGTTTGTAGACGATGTAGTCAACAGCCGCGTCAACATCCATCATGCGGTAGAGCTCTATGATCCGGTCTGCGCCGTAATAAGGAACGTCTCTTTTGATGATGAAAAGATCTATGTCGTTGATATCTTCTTTTCCCCATGCAGACGAACCGAACAGGATTATCTTTTCCGGCTTATATTTTTCTATAAGCTGATTTTTGATGTCATCTATCTTCTCTAATGCCACAGACCTATTCATGGTAAGTATTGTATCAGATAATCAAGGACTTTACCTATAGGAATTTGCAAGTCTCCGGTGGCATAACAGTTTTCACTTTTGCTCTTCTGCGCTTGTCGAAACGTCAGCGCAGAGTCGCCCCCGCACGCAGGCGGGTTCGCCGAGGAGAAGTGGCGACCAGACTTGCTGCTTGCTGACTACGGAACTTTTAAACTTTTGAGCCTTGAGACATCAAGATCAAAGACCTGACTCCTGTGAGCCTGACCCCGATATCGCAAGATTTTCCCATTGGGAATTAAAAGGAGATGAGCCTGCTATCCGACGTGTTAAATGCATCAAGGAAAAGCACTATATCAACTTTAAGCAAACCAATGCGATGGGCTCCTGTTCCGCTTTATGTAGTGTCACTCGTTAAAACAAATTTTTTATACTCTGCTCCTTTTGTTCTTTTTGCTTCAGTTTTATTGATTGGAGTTCGCTCCGCAACTCATTTAATATCATCGGATCATAAAAGCCTAATGTAAAATTAGCAAAGATAAATAGCTTGTCTGTCTTATACTCAAAAACGCCATATTTCTGTCCTTTAAAAATGCGCGCATTTTTTGAATTTGGAAGAAATAAATCAGAAATATTCCTGTATAATAGATTGCCTTTTGGATATTTCCTCTGTAGGTTTCTTAAAATTTCATCTCTTTCTTCCTTTGCTTCTTTTGTATCAGCTGAAGGGCCTGATATCTTTATTACCTTTCCAAATAGTTTCCCCTTATATGTCAATAAACCGGTGGAATCGAATGTACCATAACTTGTTTCTGCGCAGGTCACTTCTTTAACCGTCCCCCTAATGATAGCCTCCCCTATGCTATTATCTAAATCGATCTCAAGTTTTCCAGTACCGCCAAGAACCCGAATTGGATATTCTTCTCTCATGCGTTCACATTTTTTCCCCGTCGTCTCGTCAATGTAGACTTGCTCGATCTCTTTTAGAGTCATGCCCCATTTTAAATTCTTCCAACCGTCTTCCTGCCCTAAAACATTGAGTGGGATTAAAAAAAACAGGCATACTAAAAGCAACCAGGTTTTATTCATTGTGTCCTCCCTGCGAGAATTTTTTATCAATAAACTGCACAAGTCAAGCCATAACGTTGAGATATTAAAGCCCTACGTAACATCTTACGCAAACTCCAAATCTGCCGCCCTCGAAAGTCCCGTGCTCGCCTTCACAGAACCCCCTTTTGCAAATATTACAATACCGCGCTGTTTCCCTCCTTCTTTTATATATGTGTGCGCAAATATAGCAATCAACCCACTTGCCAGATCCTATTTTTTCTTTATCTGTTCTCAGCACTTTTATAGTCATTTATTGTCTTTGCTGGCCTTATCTATAGCCGCAACCCATCCCTTTCTCTTGGTAACAATATATTTGCTGACTTTACCGTCCTGAGTTCTAACTTTGATGGATGTCGGCATAGGAATAGGCGCGATTAACAAGAATGTTATGGCTGTATCAACAGACATAATATCTTTCAAGTTAATAACATCTCCGCCCTGTCGTATATTGAACCCGTGATCAACAAACAATAAGCGTTGATTCGTGAGAATCAATTTGCCTCCTCTGCTACCATACCATCCACTTTTGTTCGCCTTTCCTTCCATAATTTGCTTTTCGCCCTCAAGTAATTTTAAACCCATTTTTAAATCCTCCAAAAAGTTTTTTAGAACTGTCTGCTGTGCTCATACCAACATTGGCATTCCCCATTATTGACCCACAGTGCTTGCACTTAATAGCACCTTCTTGAATCTCTTCCTTACAAAAAGGGCATTGCATTATCCACCTCCGCAAGCATTTACGGCAAAATATCACATATAAGTATTATTGTCAAGATATTTTTCACGTATAGTGGGTTTATTGCAGAGGAATAACAACATATAATTCCTATAATTCTTTAGGAGCTAACCCATGAATGACAAAATACCAATAGAATTAGGCAAAAGAATACGAACTTTGAGAAAGTTAAAGGGCTTGACGCAGGAAGAATTAGGCGAAAAATCAGGAATAAGCTATAAGTTTATCGGTGAAATGGAAAGAGGCGAGGTCAATCCTAGCTTAAATTCCTTAATACAGATAGCAAAGGCTTTAGGTATACAAGTAAATAATCTTTTCCCCCACGAGCAAGAGTTGTTTCCTGAATTTTCCCACCAAGACATACAACTCATAAAAAAGGCACTGAGACTTTTGAACAGAGGATTTGCAAAATTAGAATAGTAGATTTTGAACTGTTTCCTTTATACTGAGCGCAGTTTCTTCAAGGCTTCTGCCGCAAGACTTTTCAAAAACCTCTCCCTCTTCTTTTTATCCTTAATCTCAGCCATGGCCTTTGCGCGGATTTTCTTGAGGGAGTCGAGATATTTGCCGAGGGCAATCAGGTTGTAGATGCTGCCTGCGATTATGGAATTTATAAAACGCTGCGTAAACATTTAATTAAAATAATTCCTCTATCTGTTCAAAATCCATTTCCAAAAACTCAGCGACTCCTATCCCGCCTCCGCCTACGAGAAGTAGTTTCTTTGCGCGATAGTTTTTTGAAAACGCCTCCATACCAGGCAGCGACGTCTTTGCCCTTCCGCTCTTTACTTCCAGTGCAATCAGCTCTTTACCTTTTTTGAGAACAAAATCCACCTCCCTGTTTCTGTCTCTCCAGTACAGGACGGCGACATCTGTTCCTTGTGTGATATTGATAAGATGCGCGCCGATTGCGGATTCTACCAGCCGCCCCCATTTCTCGCCATCGAGCCTGGTCCTTTCAAAACCCGTATCGGTCTGCGCGGTAATCAAAGCCGTATTCAACACCTGCAGTTTCGGGCTCGAGGCCTTCTCCGCTATTTTCTTCGGCGAATACTTCTGCAGCCCGGTGATCATCCCTGCCCCTGCAAGCAGATCGAGGTAATGTGAGAGCGTTGTAACATTCCCTGCATCGTGCAATTGTCCCAGCATCTTATTCAGCGAAAAGATCTGTCCTGAATATGAACATCCTATCTCAAAGAGGTTTCTCAACAGTGCGGGTTTGTCCACCCTGGTCATCATGAAGATGTCTTTTGATATTGTGGTCTCTATCAATGAGTCCCTGATATAGTGCCTCCACCTGTTTTCATCCGAAATGAGTCCAGCCGCTCCAGGATAGCTCCCGAAATAGATAAACTGCTCAGGAGAAAAGCCGAATGCCTCCCTTATCTCGGAATATGACCAATGCGGGATACTGAACATTTCGAATCTGCCGGCAAGCGACTCTGCCAGCCCTTTTTGGATCAACAGGGGCGCTGAGCCGAGAAGCACAACCTTGATATTGATACGGTTTCCTGTGTCTTGGTCCCACAGGAGCTTCACTGTATCGCTCCAGCCGGGTATTTTCTGTATTTCATCTATCACAAGGATAAAGTCTTTTTTATGACGGCCGGTTTTGTGTTTGATCCTTGCCGTTTCCCACTGCTGCTGAAGCCACACAGGCGAAGCCGCTGAAACCGCGTCTGCAGAGACGTAATGGCCGGGGATGCCGATGTCCTTCATTGCCTGCTGTATCAGGGTGGTCTTTCCCACCTGTCTCGGCCCGAAGAGTGCCTGTATGAACTTTCTCGGCTCAATGAGCCGATTTAAGATGTTTTTATATGCGTATCTCTTGAACATACATTTTACTCAATAGCTTGAGTAATTTTACTCAGAATGATATGGAAATGTAAAGTGCGGGGTTTCATGCTATTTGTACATTCAACTTACAAAGAGCAAAAGAGTTATGATTTATTATCTGCTGAAATTGAACCGTGTTGTCATACATATTACATGCCATGATGACATTATGACACTATGTCAAGAAATATTTTGATCTTTGTCAATGCAAATTATGAGATTCAAGAAATTTTTTGCGTGGTATTAGCCTTGGTACTTTTTATTTCATTGATAAACCATTCCGGCAGCTTCCACCTTCCGCTGCGTCTTGCCTCTTGTAATTTTGCAATTCCCTTATCGTTCAGCCTGATTGTTGATCGTAGTTTCTTTATTGCTTCTGCTCCCAGTTTCTTCAAAAACCTTTCCCTCTTTTTTTTATCCTTAATCTCAGACATGGCCTTTGCGCGTATTTTTTGGAGGAAGGCAAGGCGCTTTCCAAATTCAGCGCCATAAAGTTTTTCCAGTTCCTTCCTGATGGCCTTTGCTATGGAAGGGCTTACGCCTGATGTTGAGATAGCAATGGTTAATGGCCCGCGTTTAACAAGGGATGGCGAAATAAAATTGCACAATGAAGGCACGTCAACAACATTTATCAGATGCGGGGCATCTTCAGAGACTTTTTTATTTATCTCATTTGAATCAGTGGCTGCAATAACAAGGAATGCATTTTTCAGGTCGCCTTTCTTATATTTACGAGGGATGTGCCTTATCTTTCCACTTGAACCTTTTGCCCTATTTAACCTTTTTACACTTTCTTTCCTGAGCCTTTTTGTGACCTCAGGGCTTATTACAGTTATATCAGCGCCTGATTCAAGCAATGAGAGGGCTTTTCTTTCCGCGACCCTGCCTCCGCCAACTACAATACATCTTTTGCCTTTCAGGTTTAAGAAAACAGGATGGTAGGAAGGTGAGGTCATTACTTCTTTTTAACTGGAACCGGTGTCAATTCTTTCTTTGCTTCAGGGACAAAATTATTATGCGGATATTTTTCTATAAGGAGTTTGAAATATTCTGCTGCCTTATCTTTCTCTCCGTGTTTTTTATACGCCATTGCAAGACTGTACAGGACATCAGGCTCTTTCTTGAATCCGGGGTATTTCTGCAGCAGCACCCGGAACCTTTTAATGGCTGCATCATAAGAACCCTTGTTATAATAGAACGTCCCTACAACAAATTCATAATCAGCCAGTATGTCTTTGCATTTTTCGATTCTGACTTCCAGTACATCCCTGTAAGGATTTCTCGGGAACATCTGTTTGAGTTTTTCAAATTCTTCGAGAGCCTTTGATGCGGCTCCATATCCCCTTTCCGAGCTTTCTATCTGATTGAAATATATCATCGCGACCTGATACTGGGCGTAAGACGCATATTTGTGATCGGGATAGATCTCTATGAATCTTTTGTATTCGTCAACAGCGCGGTCGGGTTCTTCTTCCTGAATGTATGTATCTGCAATTCTCAATTGAGCCAGCGGGGCATACTTTTTTGTCAGGTCCCTGCTCTTGATCTCAAGGAATGATGTCCTTGCCTCTTCATATTCTTTTCTTCCCATCTGTTCGTTCGCATTTGCAAATACCTTCTCGGCATCAAATGCCTCCTCAGGCTTTGTGGTCTTCTTCGAACATGAAAAGACAAGCAATAGGGATAAAAACAGAAATACTATTTTATTTTTTTGCATATTGTTATTTAAACTTTAAAGGGTATCTTTAGTCAACCCTGTTTTTTCTCTTGAGCCCTGTATTTTTTTCTTCTCTATGTTTATCAGTAAAAGCGATAGCGCTGCCGGTGTAATGCCAGGGATTCTGCTTGCCTGTCCCATATTTGCCGGCATAACCTTCTGCAGCTTCTCAAGGATTTCTGTTGACAGGCCGTTAACAGATTTATAATCAAACCCCTCGGGTATCCCTTTCTTCTCGATTTTTTTTAGTTTTTCCGCCAGTTCCATCTGCCTGATGATGTAGCCGTTATATTTTGTCTGTATCTCGACCTGTTCCTCTATATCAGGCGATAAAGATTTTTCCGAAGGAGAAAACTTTTTTATGAAAGCATATTTGACCTCAGGCCTTTTCAGGAGATTTTCAAGGTTTATGTCTTCCGATACAGGAGAGGCATTAAGCGCTGCAAGTTCCCCATTAATCCGTGACGGCTTGAGCCTTGTCTTTTTAAGCCTTGCTATTTCTTCATCTATGAGCCTTCTTTTTTCTTCGAACTTTTTGAATTGGGTATCATTGATGAGGCCGTAGCTGAATCCCTTTTCCATCAATCTCAAATCAGCATTGTCATGCCTCAGTAGCAGTCTGTATTCTGCCCTTGAGGTGAACATCCTGTATGGCTCTGATGTGCCTTTTGTGACAAGGTCGTCAATCAAAACCCCGATGTAGGCCTCGGACCTTTGGAGAATTAAAGGCTCCTTACCCTTGAGTTTTAAGCCTGCATTTATCCCTGCCATCAGGCCCTGCGCAGCAGCCTCTTCGTATCCTGATGTGCCGTTAATCTGGCCTGCAAGAAAAAGTCCGCTGATTAATTTTGTCTCGAGGCTGTGTTTAATCTGAGTTGGATACACAAAATCATATTCGATGGCGTAACCGGGCCTCATTATCTCTGTTTTTTCAAGTCCGGGGATGGTCCTTACGAGCCTCACCTGTACATCATACGGAAGGCTTGTTGATATCCCGTTTGCATAATATTCTTTTGTTTCTAAACCCTCAGGTTCTAAAAATACCTGGTGTCTTGGTTTTTCAGAGAATCTTACAACCTTATCCTCGATAGAAGGGCAGTACCTTGGCCCTATCCCCTGAATCCTTCCGCTGTATAAAGGTGAGCGGTCAAAATTTTCGCGGATTATCCTGTGTGTCTCGGAGTTTGTATATGTTATGAAGCACGGGAGTTGAGGACTTGTTATTTTCTCTGTGCTGTGTGAGAACGGCACAGGCGGGTCGTCTCCGTATTGCGGCTCTGTTTTTGAAAAATCTATTGTCTTTGCATCAAGTCTTGGGGGAGTGCCTGTCTTGAGTCTTCCCAACTCCAGGCCGAGTTCTTTCAGGGATGCAGAAAGCCCGACAGACGGGAACTCTCCGGCCCTCCCGGCCTGAAAATTATCAAGCCCTATATGAATTAGCCCCTTCAGGAATGTGCCTGTAGTTACTATGACTGCAGGAGCGCCGTAGAAAATACCGAGGGACGTGAGTACCCCGCTTACTTTTCCGTTTTCGGCAATAATCTTTTCTACGGATGCCTGCTTGATATCAAGAGTTTGCTGTGACTCAAGGACTTTCCGCATTTCAAGTTTGTATAAGACCCTGTCAGCCTGCACCCTTAAGGACCACACAGCAGGCCCCTTTGATTTGTTTAATACCCTGAACTGAATGCCTGCCTTATCAGTCACCTTTGCCATCTCCCCGCCGAGGGCGTCTATCTCGCGCACAATATGCCCTTTAGCAAGCCCTCCGATGGCCGGGTTGCATGACATCTGCGCGATTGTGTCGAGGTTCATTGTAAAAAGGCATGTGGAAAAACCCATGCGCGATGCAGCAAGCGCTGCCTCGCAGCCTGC
>CAKKPR010000244.1 GCA_919901705.1 Thermodesulfovibrionales bacterium
GAAGACAGGGAATCAATAGAAAGCGTCCTTATCCCAGACAAGGACCGTCTTACACTCTGCATATCATCACAGGTCGGCTGCACAATGGGATGCAGTTTCTGCCTTACAGGAAAAATCGGGTTCAAGAGAAACCTGAAGGCTCATGAGATTGTTGACCAGATAATTGCGGTAAGCAGGTTAATCTCAGAAAACCACCCCCCCATCCCCCCCTTGCCAAGGGGGGGCGAAGGGGGGGTAACCAATATCGTTTTCATGGGAATGGGAGAACCTCTGCTGAATCTTGATGAGGTGATAGAAGCCCTGAAGCGGATAACCGGGCTTATGGGCATTTCAAAAAAAAGGATAACTCTTTCAACATGCGGGATTGCTCCTAAAATTCCTGAGCTTTATAAAAAAGCCCCTCATGTTAATCTGGCAATATCGCTGAATGCGGCAGATAACAAAACAAGAGATATCATCATGCCGATAAATAAAAAATATCCTCTCGAAACTTTGCTCGCTTCATGCAGAAAAATCCTATTTTCTCCCAGAATCAGGATAACATTCGAATACGTGATGCTCGATGGGGTAAATGACAAGCCTTCTGATGCGCAAAATCTTGTAAGGATTCTCAGGGGAATCCCCTCAAAGGTGAATCTCATACCTTTCAATCCTTATGAGGGAAGCAAACTCAAAAGGCCGTCTGATGAAAAAGTCTTTGCGTTCCAGAAGATTCTCACTAATGCAGGGATGAACGCATTCATAAGGAAAAGCAAGGGGCAGGATATCCTTGCTGCGTGCGGGCAGCTGAAGGCAGGATATGTAACAGAAAATAGAATTCAGAGCACAGAACATAGAATCCAGATTAAAGACAAACAAAACTTAACGTCATTGCGAGGAACAAAGTGACGAAGCAATCTCAAGCAGCGAGATTGCCACGCTGCGCTCGCAATGACAATCGCCACCTTGCAACCCATGGATAAAATAATCATTCTTTTAGGCCCGACTGGCGTCGGAAAAACAGGGGCATCAATTCTCCTTGCAAAGGCGCTTGACACAGAGATAATCAGCGCTGATTCCATGCAGATTTATAAGGGCATGGATATCGGAACTGCAAAGCCTTCAGTAAAACAGCGGGAAGAAGTAAGGCATCACATGATTGACATTGTCGAGCCATCTGAAACATACAGCGTTGGAAGATACATAGAAGAAGTCGTGCCTGTCATTGATTCTTTGCATAAAAAAGGAAAAATTCCAATTATTGCCGGCGGCACAGGTCTTTACATTAAGGCAATGACAAGGGGAATATTCAGCGGGCCTTCTGCTGACTGGAAGTTAAGAGAAGAGCTTACTGCGCTTGAGGAAGAACAAGAGGGTTCTCTCTATAGCTATTTACAAGAGCTTGACCCGGAAGCAGCCTCAAAAATAATGCCTGCTGATAAAAGGCGCGTTATCAGGGCAATTGAGGTCTGTCTCAAGACAAAACAGGGGATATCAGAACTACAGAAGAAATTAACAAACCCGCTTCCTTACGAATTTATAAAGATCGGGCTTACAAGGGACAGGAAAGAACTCTATAAAATAATCGAGGCGCGTGTTGATGAGATGATAAAGGCGGGATTGGTTAATGAAGTAAAAAATCTCATTCACCCCTTCACCCGTTCACTCTCCTCGGCGAGTCGCCTGGGGCGACCCATTCACCAACTGAGTTCCATGCAGGCAATAGGATATAAAGAGATTGCAATGCATCTTAATGACAAAATCCCTCTCGTAATCGAGTCGCAACGACTTGAAGAAACTATCAGTCTCATTAAAAGAAATACGAAGCGCTATGCAAAAAGGCAGTTTACCTGGTTTAAAAAAGAAGAGGATATCCACTGGATTGATATCACGGGAATTTATGGCAACAAGGAAATTTTTGAGCGCGCAGAGCAGATGCTTAA
>CAKKPR010000245.1 GCA_919901705.1 Thermodesulfovibrionales bacterium
TTACATCTGTTATAACAAGATCAAAACTCTCCTTGCCAAGTTTTTCGAGCCCGTCCTGCCCGTCCGTAGCCTCGGTTATCCTCACGTCACTAATACTCCGAAGAAACATCCTGATAAAAAGTCTCATTGTTGATGAATCTTCCACAACAAGTATCTTTTTCATGATTCCCCCTTATGACTTACTATTAAGTTATCTGCCTGGCAGAAATATAGCAGCTTTGTTTTTAATGCTGAAATAGACGCAATCCCCATGCCAGATTAAAATTGAATAAAATCGGGGAAATTAGATTAAAAGCTATGTCGGATTACGTACAGCCGGACATAAACTGGACAATCAAATCTTAAATATCTTTATAGCCTTCCTGACCGTATTATGGAAATAATCAGCCAGATGCCAAGTAGAAATGCAAAGCCAAAGGCGCTCAGCCCCAGGAAAGAAAAACCGAATATAGTTGGCTGCACACCGGTTGCGTGCATTATCGCGGAACTTATAATCATGGCGCTCACAATCATGGCAAATGCTATTCTGTTACTTGATTTGTCCATGTCTTTTATAAATTCAGGAAGGTTCACATGGTACATCTTTACATGAATGTCATCTTTTAAAATCTTTCTTACTATCTGTTTCATCTGCCGCGGGAAAAGCGCCAGGAAATCTCCTGCCTCCCCGACATTCTTCTTCACTTTTTCATATATCTTTGAGGGGCTGAGCCTTTCCCTGACAAGCCTGGAGGCATAAGGCTCTGCAGCAGCGATAAAATCAAAGTCAGGGTCCAGTTCCCTTCCCATGTTTTCGAGGATCATCATGGCCTTATTGACAAGGAGCAGGTCCGAGGGGATCTTCATATTATGTTTTATTGCCAGATGGGTTATTGCATCCATATACTCGGCAAAATTTATCTCCTTCAGGGTAAGCCCGTAAAGCGGTTCCAAAAAATCAGAGAGGTCTGCCTTGAATTTTTTTCTGAATGCAACCAGATCAACCTCTTCAGGAACAAGTTCGAGTTCTATATACTGGTCAATCAGCCTGTCAAAATCTTTATTTATAATGGCAAGAAATGTATTTGCCATTGTCTCTTTCATTTCATCCGTAATCTTTCCAACTATCCCAAAGTCCATGAATCCTATCTGACCTGTCGGCATTGCAAATATATTCCCAGGATGGGGGTCCCCATGAAAAAAGCCGTCCTTAAGCACCATCTTGAAATAGGCGTCAACCCCGATTTTTGCGAGTTCTTTTCTGTCAAGGCCCATTGCATCTATTGCAGCGATATCATCAATCCTGACCCCGTCAATCCTCTCCATAATAAGGACTCTCTCAGTAACAAATTCTCCGTATACCTTAGGGATATATATATTCGGGGTATCCTCAAAGTTTTTTCTGAAACGACAGCAGTTTCCTGCCTCCTCGGAAAAATTAAGCTCCTTCCTTACAGTCTTCGAAAACTCTTCAACAATTCCTGTGGGATTAAAAAACCTGCTTTCAGGAATATGCTTATCCATTAACTGGGCAATAGTTGTAAGGATATTTATGTCTGCCTCTATCTGTTCTTTGATGTTAGGCCTCTGCACCTTTATTATCACATCGCTGCCGTCATGAAGAGTTCCGTGATGAACCTGTGCAATTGACGCTGCGGCAATCGGTTCATCCCGAAAAGCAGAAAATATCCTGTTAACCGGAAGGTGTATTTCCTCCTCTATAATCCTCTTTGCCTCTCCAACCGGAAATGGAGGAACCTTGTCCTGAAGTTTTTTGAATTCATCAGCGAAACTCGTGGTAATGAGATCCGGTCTTGATGAGAGGAGTTGCGCGAGCTTTATAAAGCTTGGCCCGAGTTCTGAGAAGGCCATCCTGAGCCTTTCAGGAACAGTCGGACCCTTTACCGCAGGCCACTGGCCAAATACCTTCAGCCTTTTCCTGAGAGGGATAAACCTGTGAAGGCGAAGCTGGTCAATTACATGCCCAAACCCGTACTTTAGAAAGACATTAATAACCTGTCTTATCCTGTTGATGTTTTTATATGTGCTCCTGAGTTTGAGCAGACTGAAAGGCATTGGCTATTCTTCTCGCCCCGGCGAGCCTTCGGCCTGATCTTCTCCCTTTGTTCCCTCAAGTTTTTTAACCCTGCCTGATAATGCCTGTACTTTTTTATTGAGCTTCTCGATATCGTCCTTGGTAGGAAGATTCATTTTATCCAGGGTCTTGGTCAATATCTCTGAAAAGTTTTTAGTTAACCCTTCAGTGCCTTTTTCAGCCTTCTCAGACCACTCCTTTACAAGCTTAGCGCCCTGTGACTCGCTCAGTTCACCCTTCTTTACAAGCTCGTCAACAAATTCCCCGACCTTCTGCTGCATACCCAAACCTGCAAGCATTGCATTCCTAACCGTCTCAAATAGTGTCATAAAACACCTCCGTTTTAAATACAGGTTGAGGCTAAGATTTAGGTTAAGATTAAGAAACTTCTTTTTATTTCTGTCTTATTTCTCTACCTCTACCTTTACCTTGCCTTAACCTGTTGTTTTACTATATCGTACACTGCCTCAAGCGCCTTGTCCAGTTTTTCAAGCTCTTTTGTCCCGCCTTCT
>CAKKPR010000246.1 GCA_919901705.1 Thermodesulfovibrionales bacterium
TATCCGCCGCTGTTTGACTCCTCTCTTTCATATCAACCACAACTGTTTTTTCATCTGTCTTTTTGCATGAAAACAAAAGAAGCGGCAGCAGCAGAAACATAAAGGCAAAAACTCCGTATAACCCCCTCTTATTCATAGAGAGATTATATCACATAAAATGCCCTTGATAATAGCAGTAAAAGGTATCAAAAGCCTCGGAGATTGGGACGACCGAGAATGAGCGAAAATACTATATCCTGCCTTCTTTAAGAAATCCCAATACCAGCCCCTGTGAATTATCTGAAGCTGTTTTTATATCCCACTTGCTCCTGTCCCTGTCTTCAACAATATTGCTTATTCCCCGCACCTCAAGCATTGGTATCCCGTACATTGCACAAACATGAGCAATAGCAGCGCCTTCCATATTTTCGCATATTGCATTAAATCTTTTTTCGAGTTCCTTAGCCCTTTTGTTTGTGCCTGTGGAGGCAGAGACGGTAACAAAAGCACCGGATTTAATTTTTACCCCCCTGCCGCCCCCCCTTGCCAAGTCGGTACGACTCGCAACCGAGGGGGGGATGGGGGGGTGGAGCGGGAATTCATTAAAATATTTTCTCCTGCCTTTTTTCAGGAAAGGGATACCTGTTGAATCCACTGTATGGAAACCGTCCTTTAGCCACAAACCCTCATCTCCGTATATTTCCTTGTCTGCAATTGCTACATCCCCTACCCTGAGATCTGATGAAGGATATGCGCCTCCGATTCCAAAATTTATTATGATGCGCGGAGAAAACCTTTCTATCAAAAGTGTTGCTGCATGCGAGGCGTTTGTCTTCCCCATACCTGATATGGCATGGATAATATTATTCTTCCCAATCTTGCCTGAATAAAATTCTTCAGGGCTGCTTCTTTTAAGGAGGCGGAGAATAATACCGCTTTCTTTCCGTGTCGCTGAGATAAGACCTACTGTTGAAGCTAAAGGCATTTATATTCCCCCGTCAACCCATCTTTTGATGTTGATATTACATGATTCTGCTGTTTCATGTCTATTTACAGAGACAAATAAAATGAGCTGCGGGCATTGAAAAACCTTTTGACATTTTGCAATGAAAGAGATATTTTAAAGGCGATGGCATTAATATGAAGGAACTGAAGATTATAAGCATCGAAAAACCAAGCGATAAAAATACAGCTTCCTGCTGCAGCGCTGAAAAAAAGAATTTCATACCAGAGACCCCTGCAATAAAAAATACAGGCTGTTGCACAGAAAACAGCAAATTACCCGAATGGATAACCGGCGCTGTTGAAACACCTGACGGCAAAGCCTGCAAGGTTTCGACCGGATGGTCTTTGTCTGACCATTGGGGACAGATTAAAAGCAGGACGAGCGGATTCCGTATGAAATATGCTGTCGAGCCCGGGCTTTATGCTGCCGGAAATCCTGATAAAGACTCCGATGTCCTTGTGAGCGCAAATTATAAGCTGAGCTTTGATATCCTGAGGCGGTCGCTGCAGGGCCTGAACGTATGGATACTTGTACTCGACACAAAAGGCATTAATGTCTGGTGCGCAGCAGGCAAAGGTACTTTCGGTACAAACGAGCTTGTTAACCGTGTTCAGAAAGTGCAGTTAAATAAGATAGTGAGTCATAACCGGCTTATAGTTCCCCAGCTTGGCGCTGTTGGTGTAAATGCGCGTCCTGTACAAAAAATTACCGGATTCAGGGTCTATTTCGGCCCTGTTTATGCCAAAGATATTCCAGCCTATATATCTTCCGGATATAAAAAGACAGAGGAGATGAGGACCATAAAATTTACGATGGCTGACAGATTAATGCTTACTCCCATGGAGATTAATCCTGCACTGAAAAAATTTCCACTCTATGCCCTTATTGTTTTATTAATCTTCGGTCTCAAGCCTTCAGGGATATTTTTCAGAGATGCCTGGTCTGGCGGGACGCCGTTTCTGCTTTTAGGTTTAATATCTGTTCTTGCCGGGGCTTTGGTCACTCCTGTGCTGCTCCCTTTTGTGCCCTTCCGCTCATTTGCATTAAAGGGCTGGATAGCAGGCATGCTCGCGACCTTTTTTGCTATACAATCTTACGGTATTATCCATCAGGGAAACATCATCCTGCTCATCGTTGCCTGCCTGTTCTTCCCTCTTGCAAGTTCTTACATCGCACTTCAATTTACAGGCTCGACAACATTTACAGGGATGTCAGGTGTCAATAAAGAGCTTAAATTCGGCATCCCGGTATATATAACGGGCGTTGCCATATCACTGATATTGCTTATCTTTTTTAAACTTGGAGAATGGAGGATATTATGAAATATCTGTCAGATGTAACAACCCTGAAATTCCTGCCGAAAAAATGTACGGGCTGCGGCAGATGCATTGAAGTCTGCCCTCATGGTGTCTTTAAGCTTTCAGATAAAAAAGTTTCTGTTACAGACAGAGACCTCTGCATGGAATGCGGGGCATGCGCCGTTAACTGTGAATTCGGAGCAATCAGCGTGAATTCAGGAGTCGGATGCGCCGCCGCAATCATCAACAGCATGCTTTATGGAGGCGAACCTTCCTGCGATTGCAGTGGCGACAAAAAAAGCGATGGCTGCTGTTAGACAAGGCCTGCTGTAACAACATCTGTCCCAAGTACTTCTTCCATAATATTTTGAAAAAACAAAGCAAAAAGTGTTAAATTAATAAGGTCTAAGGAGGATATAGATGGTGCAGAGAGTTCCCATGACACGAGAGGGCCATCAGAAGCTTAAGGAGGAGCTTGAGAGGCTTCTGAAAGTGGAGAGGCCCAAGAACATAAAGGCAATAGCAGAGGCACGCGCGCATGGCGACCTTTCAGAGAATGCAGAATATCATGCTGCCAGGGAGAAACAGTCATTCATGGAGGGAAGGATACAGGACCTCCAGTCAAAATTGTCTTTGGCTGAAATAATCGATACATCAAAGATAAATCAATCAAGGGTTGCCTTCGGAGCAAAGGTCAAGGTGCTGGACACAGCGGCAGACGAGGAATATTTTTTTACGCTTGTAGGCGCTGATGAGGCAGACGTCAAAAAAGGAAAGATTTCCATAAGTTCGCCTGTTGGCAGGGCGCTGCTTGGCAAAGAGGTAGGCGATACAACAGTCATCAAAGCGCCTGCAAGAACAATGGAATACGAGATATTAGAGATAAACTTTGAGTAGATACCTCAGAGCAGAGATAATAGAAAACAGTCCTGTAAATAAATCCCATAACCTGCTCATCTTAAGTTCTTCCGGCATTTCAAAAAATTCAGCGCCTGGCCAGTTTTACATGATTGAGACTGCATCTTCTTATGACCCTTTATTAAAGCGTCCTTTCAGCATATTAAAGCAAAAATCAGGGGCAGCTCATTTTCTGTACCGGATAAAAGGCAAAGGTACTGAGAGAATGAGGCAGATGAAAAATGGCGCAGCTGTCAGTGTTCTCGGCCCGTTGGGCAATGGATATCCCCTGCCGGGCAAAAACCTTACGCCAATTCTGATTGCAGGCGGTATCGGGATCGCATCCCTGTTTCCATTGGCAGAAAAACTCGGCAAAAATGCGTATCTCTTTTATGGCGGAAGGACTAAAGAAGAACTCCTTATGCTTGATGAATTAAAAGGCATGGTTAAAGAATTAATCATCAGCACCAACGACGGCTCAGCGGGAGAAAAAGACACAGTCGTAGATGTTTTAAAAGATTATTTAGCCTCTCAGCTATCAGCTCTCAGCTCTCAGCTGATTTACGCCTGCGGCCCTTCACCCATGCTTGAGGCTGTTTCCATGCTTGCAACAGAAAAAGGGATTAAAGGTTACATTTCAATGGAAGAAAATATGGCGTGCGGGGTCGGAGCATGTTTGGGTTGTACTGTTAAGACTAAAAAAGGATATAAAAGGGTGTGCAAGGAAGGGCCTGTGTTTCCAATAGAGGAGATTGTATGGTAGTGCAAAATTATTCTGCAACTTTGCCTGTTTGTCATTGCGAGCAGGTCCCTCGCTGTCATTGCGAGCCGCAGGCGAAGCAATCTCGGTTTTTGCTCGGGATAAACTCCGCAATCTCGCCTTTAAAGATTGCCACGTCGCTTACGCTCCTCGCAATGACGAATAAAGAACCGCTATGGATTTAACCGTACACATAGGAAAATTAAAACTAAAAAATCCGGTGATGACGGCTTCCGGGACTTTTGGATATGGCGAGGAATATTCTGAATTTGTTGACCTGAATAAGCTTGGAGCAATAGTTGTGAAAGGCATTTCACTTAAACCCAGAGAGGGGAATCCTTCTCCCAGAATATGCGAGACATCGTGCGGGATGCTTAATTCCATAGGGCTTCAGAATGTCGGCCTTAAAGAATTCCTGAAAACAAAACTTCCGTATGTCAGAAAATATGACACAAAGTTGATAGTCAACATACTCGGCAATACCCTGCAGGAATACGTAAAACTTTCAGAGGCGCTCGATGATGCAGGGGTAGACGGAATTGAGCTTAATGTCTCCTGCCCGAATGTCAAAAAGGGCGGAATTGTTTTTGGAACAGATAAAAAAATGCTGGGGAAATTGATACTGAAAGTAAAGGCATCCATCAAAAATTCCCTTCTCATAACAAAACTCTCTCCGAATGTTTCGGACATTAAGGAATTTGCACGCATAGCAGAAGAGTCAGGAAGCGATGCAATTTCGTTGATAAACACCATTCCCGGAATGGCGATAGATGTAAAAACAAGAAAACCTAAAATTGCAAATATTATAGGCGGTTTGTCAGGCCCTGCCATAAAACCTATTGCTGTCAGAATGATATATGAGGCGTACGGAGCAGTTAAAATACCGATTATAGGGATGGGCGGCATAATGAATTCTGAAGATGCAGTAGAGTTTATGCTCGCAGGAGCAACTGCGGTTGCAATAGGAACTGCAAATTTTGTAAATCCAATGGCAACTCTTGCTATAATTAGAGGCATGGAATCTTTTATGAAAGAGAATGGCATAACGGATTTTAAAAAACTGACAGGAGGGCTAAGGTGCTAGATCAAAATACGCCTCCGCTCATTACTCTCACGACTGATTTCGGTTATAAGGACCCGTTTGTTGGAATGATGAAAGGGGTGATACTGAAAATAAACCCTAAGGCGAGGATAGTTGATATAACACATGACATAAGCCCGCATAACATAAGAGAGGCAGCTCTCACACTCGGTATGAGCTACAATTTTTTCCCGCACAAGACAGTTCACGTTGTTGTTGTTGACCCTGGTGTCGGTTCAAACAGGCGGCCCATTCTTGTTATAACAGACCACCATTATTTTATAGGCCCTGACAACGGTGTTTTTTCGCTTGTGTACAGTTCGCAAAGTGAGACACTCGGAGTTGTCCAGATTACCTCAGAGCACTATTTCATGCCACACAGGGGGCCTACGTTTCACGGCAGGGATATATTTGCACCGGCTGCTGCCTGGCTGACAAGGGGCATAGAAACAACGAAATTTGGCGATATGATCACTGATTATGTCACTCTGCCGTTTCCGTCTGTCTCATTGCCTACAAATACAACAATCGAAGGAGAGGTTATGTATATAGACCGTTTTGGCAATGCAATAACAAATATAAAAGGGGAGGCTTTAAACACGCTCTACAATACTAATACAGGGGGAAAACTCAAGGTTGTCTCAAAAGGGAAACAGACAGACCTCAAAAATTACTATTCAGAGGTTACTGATAAAGGCCTTTATTCTCTGGTGAACAGCACAGGCTATCTTGAACTCTTCGTTTACAGGGG
>CAKKPR010000247.1 GCA_919901705.1 Thermodesulfovibrionales bacterium
GTTAAGGGAAAGCATGTGTCTGCCATTGCCTATCTGTGTTGTGTCTATTTCATATCCAAAGTCCGGACCCTTTTCTTCTTCGTTTTCATACAGGAGTTCTCCGTCTATGTAAATCCTTACGCCATGTCCTTCTATGTCTCCATAGCCTCTTCTGCCTGCATCCATATGCGCATTTATGCGAATAATCCCTGAGAGCATGGAGTCTCTGGATGGAGAGTCTATTTTTACACCGAGTTCTTTGCACCTGTTCGGGTCATGCAGCGCATGAAGATGTCCCGAAGGCGTCTGTATCTGTGATGGGTCGGCTATCTTACTCAATAGAGGCTCTGTCTCCATGATAACAGAGGTATTTCTCGGATTTGTCGGATTGCCTGAACTATCAAGCCCGTCCCATTCAACACTGAATGTGCCGGCCTGCAGCTCCTGCCAATCCATAAGCGTCCTGTAAACCAACGCCCTTCTTGCTTTGTGGGTTATACGAATCCTGACCCTTGATGGCTCAGGAAGCTCATAGACGAATACCGCTCTCTTTTGAGACATGGCTTTTACCTCCCCTTATTTGACAGGCTGACAGCTAATGGCTATTAGCTTGCATTGTTACGCTATATAAAACATAATCTTGGGTTGTTTTGAAGAATAACGGGCGCTTTCAGCGAATAGTCTTTTTGGAAATAACATGCCCAAACTTATTAAAACAGAAGACATCTTGATAAAGCTGCGCCTTGTAAGTCCCATCATAGTCTTATCCCCCTTTGAGGTTTTTAATGTACTAAGTTGACAATACATAATATGCCGGCTATAGGTCAAACAAAATCAGGTATCCAAAATCCGGAAAAGAGTATCCAAAACTCCGAATTTCTAAAGTTAGAATTTCAGGTTATGTATTTCTTAGTTCTGATGGGGTCTTGCCGGTTAATTTTTTAAAAAACTTGCAGAAATTATTGGGATGTTTAAAACCAAGCTCAAAGGCTATCTCTTTTATATCTCTCCCCTTGTCCAGAAGTTCCTTTGCCCTTTCGATTTTAAGATTCGTCATGATTTGATAGACGCCCTGACCGCACTCCTTCTTAAAGATATCTGAGAGGTATTTAGGAGAGACATTGGCAATAGCTGATATTTCTTTCAGGGTCAGATTTACAGAGTTAAGAGTTGACAGGTTCGACCTTATATATTCTAATGCAACCCTTACATAAGGGGATAATCCGAGAGGATTAATATTCAATGCTTTAAAAGGCACTGGTTCACTTAGCGGCTTTAAAAGTTCTGTGATTTTTTCCTTAAGCTCTTCTATCTTAAAAGGTTTATCAATATAATAGTCTGCGTTGTGCCTCCAGCTTTTTAAGACTGTTTCTTTGTCCCCAATTCCGGTTATCATTATGACAGGGATTTTGTAATTCTCTTTTATGTTCTTAAGGACTGCAATGCCGTCCATATCAGGAAGTTTATAGTCAAGGATAACAAGGGAAGCAACTTCTTTGCTGAGAGTATACAGCCCCTCTGCTCCGGAAAAGGCCATAAGCACTTCATACTCGTCCTCAAGGAGCACACCTGTAGTGCTGCATATTTCCCTGTCGTCGTCTATTATGAGTATAGTCATGTCTTTCAGTGCTCCATGTCGCGCATAATAAAGACTTCCTGACCCTATGATAGTATTAAAAGATAAGGGAAAGAGTCAACAGGGACCATTGAAGGCATTTGCCTTTAGCCAATCCGCCACACAATAAAAAAGCCCCCGATAGAATCGGGGGCTTTTAATAAAAATCCATTTTAACTTTTTACTACTTCTTCGCTTCTTCCTTCTTTTCTTCTTTAGGCTTTGTTTCAGCCTTGGCCTTCTTTTCCTCTTTCGGTTTTTTTATCTGCTCATAATCAATGAATTCAAGGACAGCCATCGGAGCGCCGTCATTGACCCTGTTTCTGGTCCTGACTATCCTCAGATAACCGCCATTTCTGCCGCTAAACCTTGGAGCTATATCCTTAAAAAGATTTGCTATAACAGTTCTGTTTGGTATGTATGAGAGCGCAAGACGCTTAGAATGCAGATCGCCTTTTATGCCCATGGTAATAATTTTTTCTGCAATCCTCCTTGCCTCTTTAGCCTTTATTACTGTTGTCTCTATCCTCTGGTGTTCCAGGAGAGAGGAAACAATGCCTTTCAGCAGCGCCTTTCTCTGGTTTGCTGTCCTTCCAAATAATTTCCCATCAACCTTATGACGCATCTTGTTCCACGCCTCTGCCCTGTAAAGAATCCCCCTCGAGCCTCATGCCAAGATGAAGCCCCATTACAGTGAGTATCTCCTTTATTTCATTAAGGGACTTACGCCCGAAATTTTTTGTCTTCAGCATCTCATTCTCTGTTTTTTGAACAAGGTCTGCAATAGTCTTTATATTCGCATTTTTCAGGCAGTTATATGACCTTACGGATAGTTCCAACTCATTAACGCTTTTTAGAAGATTAGCGTTCAATGCAGGCGCAGCTCCTGCAGAAGCTGCAACATTGCTCTTCTCAAATTCCATGCCTTCATCTTCCTTCTCAAGAATGAAAATATTCATGTGCTCTATAACTACTGATGCGGCCTGGGACAATGCCTTCTTCGGAGTTACACTCCCGTCTGTCCATATCTCCATAACAAGCCTGTCATAATCTGTCGCCCTTCCAACCCTTGCCTTTTCAATCCAGAAATTTACTTTCCTGACCGGGCTAAAAACAGAGTCTACAGCGATCATGCCAACGGGCAGGCCTTCTTCCTTATTCAGTTCCGCGGAAACATACCCTCTGCCTTTTTTAACGTACATTTCTGCCTCAAAGGAAGCGCCTTTATCGAGAGTGGTTATAAGCTGTTCCGGGGTAAGGATCTCAACACTTGAGTCTACCTGGATATCATTACCTTTCACTTCACCAGGGCCCTTAACCCTGATTGTTGCAACCCGTTTGCCATCAGCGTGCATTTTGAATTTAAGTTTTTTAACATTAAGTATGATATCTATGACATCCTCTTTTACTCCGGAAAGAGCTGAAAACTCATGTACAGCGCCGGGTATCTTTATTGCGGTTACTGCCGCCCCTTCAAGAGACGATAACAGAACCCTTCTGATGGAGTTACCGAGTGTAGTACCATAACCACGATCCAATGGTTCTGCTATCAGTTTCCCGTAGGTGCTTGTTAATGTCTCTTCATCAAACCCTACCTTTTCAGGTAACTGAAAGCCTTTTTTCTTTAAGTCCATAATAAGGCCTCCCACGCCTCTTTTATTTTTACAACCTATTTTGAATAAAGTTCAACTATCAGCTGCTCCTGAATGGGCAACTGCATCTCTTCCCTGGAAGGAATATGTAATATTTTACCTTTAAAACTCGAGCCGTCAACCTCAACCCATCCAGGAAGTCCTCTATGCTCAAGCTTTGATATGCTATCCGATATGCTAGGGATATCTCTGCTTGTTTCTTTAACTTCAACTATGTCTCCTGCCTTGACAAGATAAGAAGGTATATTTATTGCTTTGCCATTGGCAGTAAAATGTCCATGTACTATCAGATGCCTTGCCTCTCTCCTGTTTACTGCGAAGCCCATTCTGAATACTACATTATCCAAACGGCGTTCGAGAAGCTGCAAAAGCACCTCGCCTGTAGTGCCTTTCTGCCTTTCCGCTTCACGAAAACATATCCTGAACTGTCTTTCGATGAGGCCGTAGCTTTTTCTGGCCTTCTGTTTTTCCCTGAGCTGGGTGCCGTAATCCGAGATTTTTGTACGTCTTTGTCCATGCTGCCCGGGAGGATATTTTCTTCTTTCTGCAGCACACTTTTCAGTGTAACACCTTTCACCTTTCAGAAATAGTTTCTCTCCCTGTCTACGGCATACTCTGCATAAAGGTCCTGTATACTTTGCCACTTTTTAAACCCTCCTTCTCTTAGGAGGCTTACACCCGTTGTGCGGAACAGGTGTAACATCTTTTATAAGATTAATCTCCAGCCCTGCAGCCTGCAGAGCCCTTATAGCTGACTCCCTCCCGGCGCCCGGCCCCTTAACAAAAACATCTAACTGTTTCATGCCCATATCTATTGCCTTCTTGGCTGCTGCTTCTGCTGCCATCTGCGCAGCATATGGCGTCCCCTTCCGTGACCCTTTGAATCCCAGACTTCCTGCACTGGACCATGTGACAACATTCCCATTGAGGTCTGTTATAGAAACTACCGTGTTATTAAAGGTTGCCTGAATATGGGCCGCGCCAACATTTACATGTTTCTTCTCTTTTCTGGCACCTTTTTTACGCTGAGCCATCTGCTATGCCTCCTTCTTCCTGCCCATAATGGTTTTCCTCGGACCTCTGCGCGTACGCGCATTTGTCTTTGTCCTCTGCCCCCTGACAGGAAGCCCTGTCCGGTGCCTTATCCCCCTGTAACATCCAATTTCCATAAGCCTCTTTATACTCATGGAAGTTTCTCTTCTGAGGTCGCCTTCAACCTTATAATCCCTGTCAATAGCAGCCCTTATCTTTACAATGTCTTCATCCTTTAAATCTTTTACCCTTATATCAGGATTAACCTTTGTCTCATCTAATATCTTCTTGGACAACGATCTGCCAATTCCCAATATCCTCGTTAAACCTATCTCGATGCGCTCATTCTTTGGTAAATCAACACCAGCTATTCTCGCCATAAACTCTCCTATTTAGTGTCAGTGCTTAGTGACAGTGTCAGTAAAAAACTGACACTGATTACTGACACTATTCACTGTTATCATCCCTGCCTCTGCTTATGTCTGGGATTTTCACATATAATCCTTCTAACGCCTTTTCTTTTGATAACCTTGCATTTCGCACATACAGGCTTTACAGACGATCTGACCTTCATAAATATTGCTCCTTTTAATCCTGCTATCAGCTAACGGCTTCTTTATTTAAATCTATAAGTTATCCTGCCCTTTGTCAGGTCATACGGCGAGAGTTCAACCGTTACCTTATCGCCCGGCAGTATCTTTATAAAGTGCATCCTCATCTTGCCGGATACATAAGCAAGGATTATCTGCCCGTTTTCCAGTTTTACCCTGAACATGGCGTTCGGCAGTGTTTCTACGATAGTTCCCTCTACCTCTATGTTTTCCTCTTTGGGCATTTAACTTAAAAGTATAACATCTCAAATAAGTTTCGTCAAGATTATTGCATCGCCGTCAGTAATACCAATTGTATGTTCAAAATGAGCTGAAAGCCCTCCATCAACGGTCACCGCCGTCCATCCATCCTCAAGTATGCTCACTTCGTATCCACGAGCATTTACCATTGGCTCAATAGCAATGGTCATCCCCTCTTTTAAGCGTAGCCCCTGTCCTGACACGCCGAAATTCGGAATCTGGGGATCTTCATGCAATGACATCCCGATTCCGTGTCCAACAAACGCCCTCACAACGGAAAAACCATTCGCCTCAACATGATTCTGTATTGCAGATGATATATCCGATACCCTGTGCCGGGTTGTTGCCATATCTATTCCTTTATAAAGCGCCTCCTCAGTTACCCTGAGAAGCTTCCCTGCTAAAGGGCTAATCTCTCCGACCGGGAGAGTTACAGCGCCATCACCGTAAAAACCATCTATATATACGCCAACGTCCACGCTTACAATATCTCCATCCTTAAGTCTCATGTGGGACGGTATCCCATGAATAACCTGGTCGTTTACAGAAGTGCATATACTGGCAGGATATCCCCTGTAACCCTTGAAGGCAGCGGTTCCGCCCCTTGCACTTATTTTTTCCTCTGCCCGTTTTTCCATATCTTTCGTAGAAACACCCGGCTTCACAAATGCTTTCATATCTTCAAGCACTTCTCCTACAATGCGGCAGGCCCTAGCCATCTTATCCATTTCCTCCGGAGTCTTCAAGATAATCATTTATCAAACAATTTTCCATCTTGCATTTTGAATTTTGTCGCCTCAGGCGACTCGCCGGGGCGAGAATCTTAAATTTAAGTTTAGCCCCTTCTGCCCTTTACCCTTCCCTTTTTTAAAAACCCTTCATAAGAACGGGTAAGGAGATGGGATTCCATCTGCGATACTGTATCAAGCGCCACACCAACAACAATCAAAAGCGACGTGCCGCCAAAGTAAAATGGAACATTAAATCTACTTATAAGGATTTCAGGTATAATGCACACAACCGCAAGATAAATTGCACCGACAAATGTCAATCTTGACAGAACCCTGTATATATATTCTGATGTCTTCTGCCCCGGTCTTATGCCAGGTATATACCCGCCATATTTCTTTAAGTTATCGGCTATATCTATCGGATTAAATACAATAGCAGTATAAAAATAGGCAAAAAAGAATATCATCCCGACATAAAGCGTGGTGTAAAGAATTGTCCCGGGTGAAAGTTGTTTTGCTATGCCCTGAACCCACGGTATTGCTATGAAACCGGCAATAGTCGCAGGGAACATTATTATGGATGATGCAAATATCGGGGGGATAACGCCGGCGGTATTTATCTTAAGGGGAAGATGGGTGCTTTGACCGCCATATACCTTGCGGCCCACAAGCCGCTTTGCATATTGCACGGGTATCTTTCTCTGTCCCCTTTCCATAAAAATTATCACGCCGACTATCGCAATCATCATCACTATCAGAAAAATCACAAAGAATATTGACAAAGTACCGGCCTGTATAAGACTGAACGTGCTCACAACAGCATTAGGGAATCCTGCAACTATACCTGCAAATATTATCAGAGAGATGCCATTGCCTATGCCCCTCTCCGTAATCTGCTCTCCAAGCCACATTATAAATGCTGTGCCTGAGGTAAGGGTTAGCATTGTAAGCAGCCTGAAGGACCAGCCGGGATTCTGTATGAATGCACCCTGCGCCATACTTTCAAGCCCTACTGCAATTCCAAAAGATTGTATCGCACTAATGACCACAGTCCCGTATCTGGTATACCTTGTAATCTTTTTCCTGCCTGTCTCTCCTTCTTTTGCAAGCTTTCCAATTGCCGGTATTACAACGGTCAGAAGCTGGAATATAATTGATGCGCTTATGTAGGGCATTATGCCGAGAGCAAATATTGTTACCCTGGAAAGGGCGCCTCCGGAAAACATATCAAAAAACCCCATAATCGCCCCGCCTTTTTCGGAAAGGAATTTGCTCAACTCCTCGCCATTTATACCGGGGGTCGGAATATGACCTCCTATCCTGTACACGGTAAGAAGCGCAAGAGTAAAGACTATCCTGTTTTTTAATTCAGGGACTCTAAATATGTTCTTGAAACTTGAAAGGGCTCCCATAGTGAAAGTTAAAAGTTTCCGCCCCGGACGGATTCGCCTGAGGCGAAAAAAGTTAAAAGTTTTAAATTAAAGAGAAGCTGAAATCCTTTATTCTGCATCTTAGATTTTTTCAGCCTTGCCGCCTGCAGCTGCTATCTTGGATGAAGCTGCAGAACTAAAAACGCTTGCCTTTATTGTGATTGGTCTTGTTATTTCACCGCCGCCGAGGATCTTCACGCCGTCCCTGGGGTTTTTTATAATGCCGTTTTCAAGCAGCACATCGGGTGTTATAACATCGACGCCCTCAATCCTCATTATGTCTTTCAGGTTTACTATTGCATATTCCTTTGCAAAAATATTCCTGAAACCGCGTTTGGGAAGTCTTCTCTGCAATGGCATCTGCCCGCCTTCAAAGCCTGCTCCCTTTCCGCCGCCTGAGCGTGCCTTTTGCCCTTTGTGCCCTTTGCACGATGTCTTACCATGTCCTGAACCTATTCCGCGTCCAACCCGTTTAACCTTCTTATTGCTGCCGGACGCAGGGCTTAAATCCTCTATCCTCATCTATCTCCTCCGCTATTTACTCGCCTGAGTCGAGTTTGCTTCTCGTTGCGAGTCGTTCCCGACCTGTGTCTCTTCCTCAACCCTTCCCCTCAGTCTGCGAACTACATCAGGGTCCTTAAGCCGAACAAGGCCATCGAGTGTTGCCTTTGCCGTATTATAAGGATTATGGCTGCCTATTGCCTTTGCAACTATATTCTGTATGCCTGCAACGTCAAGCACTGCCCTGACAGCGCCACCGGCTATCAGTCCTGTCCCCTTAACTGCAGGATTCATTACCACATGTCCGGAACCAAATCTCCCTATTATCCTGTGAGGAATGGTCCCATTTTTTAATGTAACTTTGATAAGGGATTTTTTTGCATGCTCAACTGCCTTTCTTATTGCCTCAGGGACTTCCGATGCCTTGCCTTTGCCGATACCTACTGTGCCTGCACCGTCTCCTACTGCAACCAGCGCGGCAAAGGAAAATCTTCTTCCTCCCTTGACAACCTTGGCGACCCTGTTTATAAATACAACCTTATCTTTTAGAGTCAGTCCTTCCGGATCAATCTTTTTCACCATACCCCCTATTACACAAATTCAAAGTTTAAAATTAAAAATTCAAAAGAAGGAATTCCACAATTTTGAATTTTGATTTTTGAATTTTGCATCTTAAAACTCCAGTCCTGCTTCTCTGGCTGCCTCTGCCAATGCCTTCACCCTGCCGTGATAAAGATATCCACCCCTGTCAAAAACAACCTTTTTTATACCTTTTCCTAACGCCTTCCTGGCGATGAATTCCCCAACCTGTTTTGCTGTTGCAATATTCCCTTTATGGGATTTTTTATCCTTAAATTCCTTATCAATGCTTGAGGCTGAGACAACTGTCTGTTTATTATAGTCATCTATAATCTGGGCATACATGTGATCAAGGCTTCTGTAAACTGAAAGTCTCGGTCTCTCAGGAGTGCCTGCAACCTTCTTCCTTATTCTCTCATGCCGCCTTTTTCTTGCTTCTCTTATATCTGCTGTCAACTTAAAACCTCCGAATTATTTTGAACTGTTTGCCCTTTTGAACCTTTTAACCTATTTCTTCCCTGCCTTGCCAACCTTAAGCTTTAACCTCTGACCGGCATATCTTACGCCCTTGCCCTTATAAGCATCCGGGGGCCTTAGCGCCTTCAGATTTGCAGAAATCTGTCCTATCTGCTGTTTGTCAATACCGGTTAATGTAATCTGTACCTGCTTTTGATCCACCGCAGCTTTAACCCCTGCCGGCAGTTCAAATTCTACCGGATGAGAATATCCAAGGGCTAACACAAGCTTATTGCCCTGAACCTGCGCCCTGTAACCGGTCCCTGAAATTTCAAGAACCCTCTGATACCCTGTCGATACTCCGGATACCATATTTGCTATAAGGCTCCTTGTAAGCCCATGGAGCGCCCTCACATTCTTTTCCTCGCTTGACCTTTCAACAAGTATTTTACCCTCATTTACAGAAACCTTTATGCCTGTGGGACACTTGGAAGCAGTCTCGCCCTTTGGTCCCTTGACCCTTACAGTTGCATCATCAACTTTTATATCTACACCTTTCGGTATATCTATCGGTTTCTTCCCTATCCGTGACATTTTATTTTTGTTCTCCTCTTAACCTTTTTACCCTGTTTTCGATGTATTTAATTACCAAACGTGACAAAGGACTTCACCGCCGATACTTTCGCGCCGACATGTATTATCACTGGCCACACCTTTAGATGTTGTCAGTATTGCAATGCCCACGCCGCCCATCACCCTGGGAATTTCCTTGCCCCCGACATAGACCCTGCGGCCGGGCTTACTTATCCTTTTCAAACCGGATACAACACTGCTGCCATCAATATATTTAAGGGCAACCCTTAAAATGCCCTGTTTCTCGTCTTTCAGTATCTTATACGCCCTTATAAAACCTTCCTCTTTCAGAATCTTGACTACCTCAAGCTTCATTCTCGAAGCCGGGATATCAACCTTTTCCGCACGTATTGTAATTGCGTTTCTAATGCGTGTGAGCATGTCCGCTATTGGATCACTTACCATTATTCTTCACCTCTTACCAACTTGATTTTGTCACTCCGGGTAACTGTCCCCTCAGAGCAAGCGTCCTGAAACATATCCTGCAAAGCCCAAAATCTCTCAAAAACCCTCTCGGCCTTCCGCATATACGGCATCTGTTATAAGCCCTCACCTTAAACTTGGGCTTTCTCTTAACTTTTTCGATCATGCAAGTTTTTGCCATATTCTCCTCTTTACTTTCTAAATGGCATGCCCATATGCTGTAGCAGGGCTTTACCTTCATTGTTCGTCTTTGCAGTCGTGCATATTATGATATCCATTCCATGGACTACTTCAACCTTGTCATATTCTATTTCCGGAAATATAAACTGCTCTTTTATGCCAAGCGCATAGTTGCCCCTGCCGTCAAAAGACTTTCCCGGAACACCTTTAAAATCCCTGACCCTTGGAAGTGCAAGGTTTATAAACCTGTCGAGAAACTCATACATCATCCTGCCCCTTAATGTAACCTTACACCCTATCGGCATATCTTTTCTAAGCTTGAACGCCGCAATCGATTTCTTTGCTTTAGTAATTACTGCCTTCTGCCCGGTTACAATGCCAAGTTCTTTCTGGGCAGCCTCGAGTAACTTTATATTCTGAATAGCCTCGCCAAGTCCGATATTAAGAACCACCTTTTCAACCTTTGGAACCTGCATTACATTCTTATATGAAAACTCTTTTATAAGAGCAGGGACCACCTCTTTAATGTATTTCGCCTTTAGTCTTGGGACTGTTACTGGTCTATCGTTTCTTTGCATTTTTTACACACCCTTGATTTTTTACCACTATCGAAAGTCATACTTGCAATCCTTGCAGGCTTGCTGCACCTTGGACATATAAGCATAACATTCGATATGTGAACTGGAGCCTCCTTCTCAATAATTCCACCCTGAGAATATTTTTTGCTCGGCTTCATATGTTTTTTTATAATGTTTACTTTCTCTATTATCAGTTTGTCCTTTGATAACATAACTGATAGCACACGGCCCTTCTTGCCTTTTTCCTTGCCGGTAGTCACTAAAACTGTATCGCCCTTCTTAATACCTAACCCCATTTTTCTAGATAACCTCCGGTGCTAATGATATTATCTTTGTAAATTCTTTCCATCTCAACTCCCGCGCAACAGGTCCAAATATTCTTGTGCCCACGGGCTCTCCCTGAGGATCTATCAGCACAACCGCATTCTGGTCAAATCTTATGTAGGAGCCGTCAGGCCTTCTCTGCTCTTTCCTGGTCCTCACTACAACAGCCTTTGCCTTTGAGCCTTTTTTGACATTGGAATCAGGAATGGCTTCCTGCACACTGACAACTATAATATCTCCAAGCCGCGCATATCTCCTGCGCATGCCGCCAAGAACCTTTATACACCGGACCCTTTTGGCGCCTGAATTATCTGCTACTTCAAGTATGCTCCTGTCCTGAATCATTCCCTATTGCTCCTTATGCCTTTTCAAGTATG
>CAKKPR010000248.1 GCA_919901705.1 Thermodesulfovibrionales bacterium
AGGGTCAGAACATCTCTTTTCAATATTCTCAAGCTTTTTATTAAACAACCCTGTTGCCTCGTCAAGATGCCTTATATATTCTTCCCTTTTCTCACCGATTTCCCATATATTTTCTTGAATGTTACTGTCCTTATAAGTTGATAGTTTTTTCATGTTATACTCCTCTTGATTTACTTTTTTTTAAGGTTTGGGGTTAAAAGAATTTTGATAGAAAAATTTTTCTATCGGCCATGGACCCGCGATGTTTTATAATTTTTTCTGCTTTAAGGAGGCATATTCTCACCCCCTTTCCGCCTCCCGTAGAAACATAAGGGTTCAGAGAGGCATAAGGATATAGGCTGTTATTAAAGAATTATCGGCTGCTTTTTAAAAAACTTTGACGGCAGGATAGATTATACGGGATTATTTTCTGTCTTCCTCTTTGTGCTGGCGATGCAGTTTCTTGAAAAGATGCTCAAGCTTGTCTTTATAGACCATAGATAAAAAAACAACAATTATGGCAACTCCTATCAGCACAAAAAAACTGTAATACTGGTGACGGTGTATATAATTACCGCCGAGCGTAAGCAGGACAGTGCCTCCAAATCTTCCGACAGTGCTGATAACAAGGAACTCCTTTGTGGTCAGATGTCCCAAGCCAATGATATAGCATAAGGAATCCTTCGGGAACCCCGGTATCAGAAAGAGGAGAAATATGAGGAATGCACCCTTATGGTGAAGGAGATAATCATATCTTTCCATTGTCTCTTTTTTTATGAACTTCTCAACAAACGGCCTTCCCAGAAATCTTGAAAGGGTAAAAGCCAAATATGAGCCAATGGTCAGGCCGATTGTAGAAAGCGTTATTCCCAGAGATATGCCATACAGATATCCGCCGATAAAACCGGTTACTTCCCCGGGTATTGGAGCGGCAATAACCTGTACAGCCTGAATGATTATAAATCCTATGAAAGAAAGCGGGCCAAGAGAATTAAGAAAACCTGTTATCTTTTCCTTATCCAGAAAAAAAGCAACAAGTCCTGTCTTATACAGGATAAGAGAGGAACCCGCAATAATCAGCAGCAGGGCAACAAACCTGAGCCATATCCTATTTTTGAGCAGAACTATTGGTTAACTCCCCACGGGTCTCAGACCTTCAAAGGCCGCGAACCTGTTTTATTTTTCCATTTTGTCAAGAAATGGTTTTATCAGATCTATCGGAACAGGGAAGATTATCGTTGAGTTTTTCTCAGTCGCAATTTCCGTAAGTGTCTGGAGAAATCTCAGCTGCAATGCCCCGCTTTCTGTTGCTATTATCTTTGCTGCATCTGCAAGCTTCTGTGATGCCTGGAATTCTCCCTCTGCGTGTATGACCTTTGCCCTTCTTTCACGCTCTGCCTCTGCCTGGCGCGCAATGGCGCGCTGCATCTCAACAGGTATGTCGACGTTCTTCACCTCAACGATCGAGACCTTTATGCCCCAGGGTTCTGTCTGGAAGTCAATGACCTTTTGAAGTTCAGCGTTCAACTCATCCCTTTTGGCAAGGAGGTCGTCAAGCTGGCTCTGGCCAAGAATGCTTCTGAGGCTCGTCTGGGCAATCTGTGAGGTTGCATAGTAGAAATCCTCTACCTCTGTAATTGCCTTTATAGGACCAATCACCCTGAAATAGATAACAGCGTTGACCTTAACTGTTATATTGTCCCTTGTTATTATATCCTGAGGAGGAACATCCATGGTTACTGTCCTGAGGCTCACCCTTACAAGTTTATCGATTATCGGGATTATGATTACAAGACCCGGCCCCTTTACAGGTATAATCCTTCCAAGCCTGAAAACAACACCCCTTTCATATTCCCTTAATATCTTTATTGCGCTCGAAAGGAAATAGATGACCATGAATATTACAAACAAAAAACCCATAACTACCGGCGGTATTCCCATTTTAAACCTCCTTTTTTAGCGTTTTAGTGTTAGCGTCAGTCATCAATGTCAGTCACGGCCACTAATCACTGACATCTTTTTTAACCTTTACCTTTAATCCTGTTACAGACTCGACTATTATCTTTTCACCTTTAGATATGGTTTCATCAGAATATGCAGACCAAATCTCCCCGCGTAATAATACCATACCACCATTATTTGTTATATCTGTACCTGCAATCCCTTTCAATCCGATAAGCCCTTCTGAACCTGTAACAGGTTTCCTCTTATGCGCCTTGTATGCAAGCCCAAGCACAATTGTAAAAAACAGCGCTGTTAGAATTACTGCCGGAAGGATTAGGAAAAGAGATAATTTCATAAAAGGTCCAGGTGATTCAAACAGCATCAAAGAGCCTATGAGCATAGAGATAACACCGCCGATGGTCAGAACGCCATGTGAAATAATCTTTATCTCAAGTATAAAAAGTATGATAGCCAAAATTATAAGGAGAAGCCCGGCATAGTTCACGGGCAGTGTCTGGAATGCATAGAACGCAAGTATCAGGCATATCCCTCCCATTACACCCGGGAAGATAGCGCCTGGATTTGTGAGCTCAAAAAACAATCCATAAAACCCGAGGAGCATCAGCATATAAGCCACATTCGGATCAGTGATAAAGTTAAGAATCTTATGCCTTAAACTCATTTCTTCTCTGATAACATTTACGTTTGCAGTCTTCAGAGTCTTCTCTCCCATAACAGTTCTTACCTTCCTGCCGTCTATGTCTGAAAGAAGCGTGTTGAGGTCTTTGCTCACGAGGTCAATGACCTTTTGATTTAATGCCTCTGTCTCTGTTGCAGATATGCTTTTTCTTACAGCATCCTCAGCCCACTTTGCGTTTCTGCCTGTCCTTTCAGCTAGTGACCTTACATAAGCTGCAGCATCATTCGTTGCCTTTTCAGCCATTGTCTTATCCATCTTCTCGCCGACGCCGACAGGATGCGCTGCGCCGATATTAGTCCCGGGAGACATCGCAGCAACATGCGAGGCAAGCATTATAAACACACCCGCTGATGCTGCCCGCGCACCGCTCGGCGACACATAAACAACAACAGGCACTTCGCTGCCGATGATATCCTTGACTATGATCCTCATAGAGGTATCAAGACCGCCAGGCGTGTCTAACTCGATTATCAATGCCTCAGGTTTGCGCTCATTTGCCTTTTTGATGCTCTTGCCTATATATTCAGCAGAGGAAGGGTTGATTACACCATTGACAGTAATAACTATTACATTATTTTTTTTCGTTTCTGATTTCTGCGTTTCCGAAAAAACCGAAGTGGATATAAAAAAAACTGTGAAAATAACAAATAAAATTATTTTCTTAAGCATGTCAAATTATACCACAAAATTTTATATAATATGTTCCAAAGAGATATGCTTATATTCTGTCATTGCGAGGCAAAGCCAAAGCAATCTTTAGTGTCTATATCTATCTTGTCATCCCGGCTTGACCGGGATCATTCTTAAAAGAGATTCCCGATTCAGCCTTCGCAGCTGCTTCGGCGAAGTAGGCCAAGCGGGAATGACGAATTAACAGGAGGTATTTCGATGAAACTGATAACCGAACATAAAATAGCAAACAAAACATTGCGCCTTGTCCAGGGAGATATCACTGAAAGAGATATTGATGCGATTGTAAATGCAGCAAATTCCCATCTCCAGCATGGCGGAGGCGTTGCAGGAGCAATTGTCAGAAAAGGCGGGCAGATAATTCAGGATGAAAGCGATAAGATTGGATTTACACCCGTTGGTACAGCAGTAATCACGAGCGCAGGAATACTCCCCGCAAAGTTTGTGATACATACTGTTGGCCCGAGGATGGGTGAAGGGGATGAGGATAACAAACTCAAAAGTGCGGTGAACAGCTCGCTTCAGCTTGCATCAGGAAAAGGCTTAAAAAGCGTCTCGATGCCTGCAATAAGCTCAGGCATATTCGGTTTTCCGAAAGACAGGTGCGCAAAGATACTGGTTACTGAATCAGCAAACTTCCTGAAAACCCGGAAAACCTCGCTTGAGGTTGTCGAGTTCTGCGTTTATGATGATAATACAATGGAGCATTTTAAGAAAGAGCTTGAGAGTCTGGAATAGAGATTCAAAAACTTCTTGATTGATATTCTTAAAAATGCTATTATAGAAGCATGAAAACAACTATTGATATTCCCGATAATGAATTAAAGGAAGCCATCAAGTACACAGGCGCAAAGACCAAACGTGACGCGGTGGTCTATGCTCTCAAGGATTTCAACAAAAGGCGTAGGCTTGCCGAACTTTCCAAAATGCTTGGCACATTCAAGGATTTCATGACCCAGGACGACCTCAAGATAATGCGAGAAGACAAGAAATGGGAAAAGACAAAGCAGTCCTAATTGATACCTCAAGCTGGATAGAAGCCCTCCGCTTTTCAGGAAGAGAAGATATACGCCAACGGGTATTGAGTTTAATGACAGATGGCCGGGCAGTATGGTGTGATATGGTCGCTGTTGAACTCTGGAACGGGGCAAGGGGCGACTATGAAAAACAAAAACTCTCGGAACTGGAGAAAGAAATCACCTGCCTTGAAGCGACACCTGATGTCTGGCACTTAGCCCGCAGTCTGGCGCAAAAATGCAGACAGGCGGGGCAGACAGTCCCATCTTCTGATTTGGTTATAACAGCATGTGCCTTATCGCATAATGCCGAGATTGAACATTGCGATGCTCATATAGAGTTTATTTTAAAAATTCATGCTGCGAGCAAAAGGAAACACTAAACGACGTTACATTTCAAAAGGGAGTTTGAGAGGCTTAAATAACCCCTGAATTCTCCTGAAGCCTTCTCTGCCCTATTCTCATCGGCAGATAAAAGGCAACGGTGTTTATCAGGAGAATTAGAACTGCGCACAATGTGCTCTGCCAGCTAAACCCGCTAACCAACTTTATCCGATGGAGATAAAAAATCCACGCCTCAAGCGATAATGTAACAATCACAACACTGAAGGCAATCAGCATGAACGCCATTCCTCCCAGGCTCATGGAGACAGATGCGATGTTTTCATATTTGAACTTCGGATATATTGCGCCGAAACCTGTCCCGAGCCCGCTTACTGAAATACAAAGCATCAATGTTGTTGCCACAGACGTGGACATCAGGATTCCACTGACATTCATTGCCAGATTGGTTACAAAGACAAGGAATACGATAAGCAACGACACAGGTATGCAGGCATATAAAAGCTTAGACCAAAGGAATCCCGACATATCAACCGGAGCAGTCCTTATGACCCAGAATGCCTCGCCTTCGAGGCTTACGGATGTGTAAAGAAACCTCGCTGCCACAGCAGAAAGCACCATCCCTGCCAGAACCATATTAATAAGCACCATCAGTTCCCTGATAAAAGGCGACAATCCTGCTATTGCATCCATTGGAATAGATTTGAAATTGTATATATACACCATAATAAGCGCGCCGATTATGAAAACCTGTGACCACTGGCCGGTGTCTCTGAAAAATATCTTTGTATCTTTGTAGATTAACGCCATATTGCGTTCAGGATAAAAGCTCCTCAGGAATTTTCCTGCACTTTTTCCTGAAGGTTGTATCCTCTCGATATTACTCCTGTAAAGTTTATTCCCTGTTATTGCTGACAGAAGAAGAAAGAATGCACTATTACTGAAAAGTATGAGCAGATAAAAGATATCTGATTTTTGATTTTTCAGCAGGGGCGAGATTGCTTCTGTAATCCAGTAACTCGGCAGAAGAAATGAATCTGTTTTAAATCTTATGATAGAGTCTACAAAATCCTCAGGTTTACTGATGTCGTGCGGCACAACAGATTTCAGGATGAAATAAAGCGCAAGAAAAAGTATAATGCCAAGCCCAAGCAGGATGTCTCTTGACCTCTTGGCAGGGAATAGCCTCGTAAGTATATGGGCTATGATAATGCCGAGCCCCGCAGTTATAAGTATAAACATCATAAAAGCAGCAAAAACAGTTATGTAATAATTCAGCGGTGCATTATAGCTGACTCCGTATGCGATAAAGACCGGCGGGATAAAAGACATGACCATCCATGATGAATTCAGGATTGTCTCGAATGATTTAAGCCTGATAATATCACGCATCTCAATGGGCTTTGAGAGGAAAAACGGGATATCTCTTGAAAGATAGAAAGAAGATATGGCAGTAATTATATTGCTCAATATCAGGAATCCGAGAAGGCTGAAAAATGTCATCGAAAAAAGTTTCCCCGAAAGCATCTCTCCAAAAAACTCAATGCCCCTTACATAATCCAACACCTTATATGTTCCGATATAGAATAAAATCCAGAATCCGGCACCGATTGCGACAAACGGCAGCCTCCGCATTACTATCCGTGTATTGACAGAATTCTTTACTGACAGAATTTTTGGCTTTATAAGCAGAGTCAACATGATCTCTTAAAATATTCTCCTAAAGATGAGGAATTGTGTTTGAGCGGTTTATTTTGCCGATAGTCAGACAACCCCCTTAGTCCCCCTTTGCAAAGGGGGAATGAGGGGGGTAGAGGCAAAATCCTCGGAGCGAAGCGAGAATGAGCGAAAACATTATTCCTCATCTCTTCTCTTCATCTTTTACCTGACTCAGCTCCCCATCCTCAAAAATAACCCTTCAAGCCCGCCTTCTATATTTTTTATCTCTTCACTATTTTTAATTGCAACCAGAGAACCCTTATTTATGAACCCTACCCTGTTGCATAATTCCTCTGCAATATGAAGGCTGTGCGTTGCAAGAAAAATAGTAATGCCCCTTGAGCTTAAATCCCGTATAACTCCCTTGAGCATCCTTACTCCGAATGGATCCAGCCCCATGAACGGTTCATCTATCAAAAGAACTGCGGGATTATGAATCAATGCAGCAGTAAACAAAAGCCTCTGCCTCATCCCCTGCGAAAAGCTCTCGACAAGTTCATCCTCTATATCTTTAATCCCGAATAGCTCAAGAAGCCTTTCCATTCTTGTCAGCGCTTCTGATTTCTCAACATTGTATATTGATGATATGAAGGCCAGAAATTCCCTTGCGGTAAGTTTTTCATAAAGAAATGATTTATCAGGCACATAACCGAGAATTGACTTTGCCTTTATTGGTTCTGCAACAATATCGTATGCGCCGATTATAATTTTACCTTCGTCAGGCCTCAGCAGTCCTGTCATCATCCTTATGGTCGTTGTCTTTCCAGCGCCGTTTGGCCCTACAAGCCCGAATATCTCGCCATTACCTACAGCAAGGGAGATATCCTTTACAGCATATGTCCCGCCAAAGGATTTACTTATGCTATCAAGAGTTATCATTATAGAAACTATCCTGTAATCTGTTGGGAAGTTTAATACAGATGTTATATTTATATCATCCCCTTTTATATTTCTCCTCTCCCATTATCTCCCTTATCCTTTTTACAACCGGCGGGTGAGAATAGTAAAAAGATGCATATAAAGGATGGGGATAAAGGTTTGAGAGATTGTCTTTTGAGAGCTTTATTAATGATGTTGCCATTGCCTCAGGATTCTCTGTCATCTCAGCAGCGAACTTGTCAGCCTCTTTCTCATGCCGCCTTGACAGGTAACTGAATAGCGGCGTCAGAGGAAAAGAAACTATGCCTCCGATAAAGCCAAGCAAAATCAGATTTACAAAAATAGTATCGGCCTGGATATCAAAAAGCCTGCCGAGGATTCCTGTTTTTATTATGTGAAAAGATATGTATATCCCTATGAATGAGAGGCTCTCTATGATAACAAGCATTTTCAGAACATGTTTTTTCTTCCAGTGGCCGGCCTCATGCGCCAGGACAGAAAGAATCTCATTTTTATTCATAATCTGAAGCAAGGTATCATAAAGCACTATCCTTTTTACTTTTCCAATACCTGAAAAATATGCATTTGTATGTTTGCTCCTTTTTGATGCATCCATCTTGAATACCCTGCTCACTTTAATGCTGGCTTTTTTCATTAAATCTTTTATAGAGCCTTCCATCTCCTCATCTTCAACAGGCGTAAATTTATTGAAAAGCGGCTCAATGACATAAGGCGAGATATACATCATGAAAAGACTGAAGGCAAGAAAGAACAGCCACACAAAAAACCACCAGTACTCAGGGCTTGCCTTGATAAGAAAAAATGCCGCAGCGCTCATGATGCTGATTAGTATCGTCGAAAGCAGGATTGATTTCAAAAAATCAGTCAGCCATAACTTTCCCGTCATGGTATTGAAACCGTATTTGTTTTCTATCCTAAATGTGCTGTAGAGGTCAAAGGGTATTGAGAGAACTGTCTTTGCAAAACTCAGGATGAGAAAAAATAGTATGCCCCAGAGAATAAAAGAGAGATTAAAAGATGCAACCCATGAATTATAGATATTCAACAGCCCGCCAAAGAAAAAGATAATAACAACGATATTGTCAAAAATTGATTCTATGAAACCAAACCGGCTGTGCTCTAATGTGTAATCTCTTGTCTTCTTTAACAAACCTTCGTCTATATACCCCTTAAATTCCTCAGGGACGATATCTCCGTATCTCTTCAGATGACTCAGATTAAGGAACTGGAGCCAGTAGCCGAAAGCGGTTACGCAGAGATAGCTCAAAAGAATAATTATCTGATAGGTATTCATACTGTCTTATATTTTAGACTACTTCGAACAAATTGAGACAGCTAAAAAACAAAAAAAATTGTCATTGTGAGCAGGTCCCTCGCTGTCATTGCGAGCGAAGCGAAGCAATCTCGGTTTTTGCTCGGGATATACTCCGCAATCTCGCCTTCATATAAATCAGCCTGTTAGAGATTGCCACGTCGGTCGTATCGACCTCCTCGCAATGACAGCAAAAAAAGATTTTTTCAGGGCGCTCAAGTTGTTCCCTTAGGTCATCACCGGTAAGAAGGTTTTCCCTTTCCTCTTTTAGCCGGAATATGCTATATT
>CAKKPR010000249.1 GCA_919901705.1 Thermodesulfovibrionales bacterium
CCTCTTACTTCATCACTGCCCCGCTGCCGGCAGAACTTACCATCCTTGCATATCTTGAAAGATAGCCTTTTGTTATCTTCGGCTTCGGAGCCTTCCATTTACCAAGCCTGTTTTTAATTTCTTTATCGGACAGAAGAACATCTATCTTTCTATTGGGAATATCAATCTTAATCCTGTCGCCATCTTTAAGTATTGCAATCACCCCGCCTTCCATTGCCTCCGGTGATATATGCCCGATGCATGGGCCTCTTGTTCCGCCTGAAAATCTTCCATCTGTTATCAGGGCAACTGATTCGCTCAGGCCCATTCCTGCAATAGTCGCAGTCGGAGAAAGCATCTCCCTCATGCCGGGGCCTCCTTTAGGGCCTTCATATCTGATTACAACGACATCGCCCGCCTTAATCTTTCCGTTCAGAATTGCCTTCATGCCATCTTCTTCTGAGTTGAACACCTTTGCCCTGCCTTCATACTTCATCATATTCTTGCTCACAGCAGACTGCTTGACAACAGCTCCGTCAGGCGCAAGATTGCCTCTCAGGATTGCAATGCCGCCTTCTTTGTGATATGCCTTATTCAGAGGCCTTATAACATTTTCATCTGTCACCTCTGCAGAATCTGCAATCTCGAATATCTTTTTGCCGCTGACAGTTATATTATTATTCAAATTTCTTCTTAACCTTTTCATTACAGCAGGGATTCCTCCTGCCCAATCAAGGTCTTCAAGATAATGCTCACCGCCCGGAAGCATGTTTGCAAGATGAGGCGTCTTCTTGCCTAATTTATCAAATATTTCTAAAGGCAGGGCAACGCCTGCGTCATTAGCTATTGCAGGGATATGAAGGACTGTATTTGTTGAACCGCCCAGCGCAAGGTCCACCATTATTGCATTCTCAAATGCCTTCTCTGTCATTATCTTCCTTGGCGTAATATTCTTCTTTATAAGTTCAACAATCCGCTCTCCGCTGGCAAAGGCAATCCTTCGCTTGTCAGCAGACACGGCAAGCGCGGTTGCGCATCTGGGAAGGCTCATTCCCAGGGCCTCTGTAACACACGCCATTGTATTGGCAGTGTACATCCCCTGACACGAGCCGGCGCCGGGACATGCACACATCTCAAGCGCTTCGAGTTCATCGTCCTTTATCAAACCTTTTTTATATTTTCCGATCGCCTCAAAGGTATCATTAACCAGAGATAACCTCCTGCCTCTCAGGCGTCCTGAAATCATGGGCCCTGCGGTAACAACTATTGAGGGTATATTTATCCTTGCGGCAGCCATAAGCATCCCTGGAGTAATTTTGTCACAATTCGTAAGGAGCACAAGTCCGTCAAGCTGATGCGCCTGGGCAATCGACTCCACCATATCTGCGATCAACTCTCTTGACGGCAATGAATAATGCATCCCTGAATGTCCCATTGCAATGCCGTCACAGATGCCGGGAATGCCAAAAAAGAAAGGATAGCCCCCGCCTGTATGTATGCCTTTTTCTATAAATCTCTCAAGGTCCCGCATTCCTATATGACCCGGGATGATATCGGTAAAGCTTGTCGCAACTCCGATAAATGGTTTTTTCATTTCACTCTTCGGAATACCGGTTGCATAAAGAAGCGCCCTGTGCGGAACACGCTCCAGCCCCTGCTTAATGATTCTGCTTCGCATAAAAAATACCCCTTTCTTTTTATCTGTCATTGCGAGGTCGTAACGACCGTGGCAATCTAATTATTTAGATAAGCAACCCGTTTGAGATTGCTTCGGCTTTGCCTCGCAATGACACCAGATATAGAATTTATTGCTAATTTCTAGTTCACTGAATGGTTCTTCTTGTAATCCCTTATAAGTTCTGCCATCCTGTCTTTTCTGCTAAGCTTTAATTTTTGAATCCGTTTTCTTTCGATTTCCTCTTCCGGCGTAAGGTAAACTTTTTTGTCCATCTCTAAAAGTGTTTTTTCAAAATTCCTGTGCTCTTCCCCAAGCTTCTTGTACTCCTCGCTCTCTTTTAAAAGAATCTCTGATATCTCCTGTTCTTTTAACATTACCCGCCCTCCTTTTGAATTATACTTTCCGCTAATTTATATGAATTTTCTATGCAGTCATTTAAGCTGATACCCCTGTATGCATTGCCTGTGAGATACAGACCTCTATGCTTTGAAAGCAGCTCATCAATCGCCTTAAGCCTGTTACTATGGCCTATATTATACTGCGGAATTGCCTTTTCGTGCCTGTATATTCGCACAAAATCAGGCTGAGCCTTTATACCCATAATATTTTTCAGTTCTTCTGCAACCGTATCCGCAAGTCTGGTGTCGTCCTGCATTGCAAGCCCGGATGCCCTAGCGCCGCCAACCATGCTCCTTAAAAGCACATAGCCTTCGGGCGCCCTGTTCGGAAATATGCTCGAATCCCACAGCGTGCCAAGGAGCTTACTTTTTTCTCTGTAAGGAATGAGAAAGCCAAAACCATTCAATTGATGAGAAATCCTCTCTTTCTTATATCCAAAACATACAACCGAGACAGCCGGGTACGGTATCTCTGCTATTACAGAAGAAAGCCGCTTATCAAAACCCTTTAACATCTCTGATGCTGAATATGCAGGAGCTGCAAGGACCAATACCTCTGACTCAACAATTGAGCCGTCAGAAAGGTGAACAGCATAGCCCTTTCCTTTTTTCTCAACAGCAGTGACCTTGCTTCCTGTCATCAGTTTTTCAGCAAGTGATTTTTTCAGGGAATCTATGACCATTCCCATTCCATCATAAAAAGAAGTGAGCGCCCCGCCGGGGCCGGCGCCGACTTTTCCTTTCCCTGTTTTCCTGGCGTCTTTCTGCAAGCTTATCATTCCCCTGATAAGACTTCCGTATTTCTTTTCAAGCTCGTATATCTTTGGGAAACAACTCTTAAGGCTTAAGGTCTCAGGATTTCCCGCATAAATTCCTGACGCCATAGGGTCAATGAGTTTTTCATAAGCCTCTTTCCCCAGCCTCCTTTTTGCAAACTCGGCAAGGGATTCATCGTCTGCTGTTCCTCTGGGCGCAAACATCTCATATATAATCCTCATGCGGCCGTAAAGGCTCATGAGGTTAGATGTAAAAAACGAAACAGGAGATTCAGGCAGAAGATGCAATCTATTATCCGAGAAGATATACCGTTGCCGGGCCGCATCGCTGCTTCTCAGCGGATTAAGCAGGAGTTTAAGGCTGAGTTCAATTGTCTTTGGCTTATTGTCAAGAAAACCATTCACCCCGCCTTCGCAGAGAAAGCCGTCCACTTTTTCAGTCCATATCTTTCCTCCGGGTTTTTTCCCGGACTCGAATATTGTGAGTTCTGCTGATGGTTCCCGCTCAAGTATTGCATAAGCAAGCGAAAGACCTGAAATCCCGCCGCCGACGATGACTATCCTATCCAATTAAGTTCCTTCACGTTTTTCATTATTATATCCCTCATTGCCTCAATAAAAACAGGGCGTGTATTTAAAGATTCTGTCCGTCTCAGGCAAAGCCCGAGTTCTTCTGCCAGCTGCCTATATAATATATCAATTTCATAAAGCGTCTCAATATGGTCTGAAACAAAACTTATCGGAACAACAAGAATGTTTCTGACGCCTTTAGCTGCAAGTTCTTTCAGTTTTTCATCTGTTGAAGGCTCAAGCCATTTCACAGGCCCGCTTTTGGACTGATAACTAAGGTGCCATTTTATTTCAATTCGCCTTGCAATCTCCTCAATCGTACCCTTAATCTGCTGCACATACGGGTCTCCTTCATCAATAAATTTCTGGGGAAGGCTGTGAGCGCTGAAAAGAATGTGAATATCCGGTTCCATATCCTTTGCTCTATGCTCCATGCTCTCTGCAAATATGTCCATTCCTTTTCTAATCACGTCAACAAGCGCCTCTATATACAATGGATGATTAAACCATGACTCGATACAGAAGGCTTCCATCTTGTATTTTGACGCAACTTCTTTGAACTTTGATAAAGACGAACCTGTTGTTGCAAGAGAATACTGGGGATAAAGGCTGAGCACAATAAGCTTCCTTATTCCGGCATTATGAATTTCAGGGATCACTTCTTCTATCAAAGGATGCCAGTACCGCATACCAACGCAAACCTTAAAATGAAGAGCCGAGGGGATGATAGACGACCGTTCACTTTGCTCACTAAGACGACGGACGATTTCGTCCCTCGTCCCTCGTCCCTCGTCCCTCGTATTAAGCGCCGCTTCCAGTGCCTTTGCCTGGGCATTTGTAATATCAAGGATTGGAGATTTGCCGCCTATGAGACTGTAAAAACCTTCTGTCTTTTTATGCCTTGTTGTTGATATTAACCATGCAATGGGTTTCTGGAGGAATTCAGGTCCAAGCTTGATAATCTGCCTGTCTGAAAAAAGGTTGTAGAGAAACGGCTTAACAGCCTGAAGTGAATCAGGCCCGCCGAGGTTAAGAAGTAAAACGCCTATGGGTTCCTTCTCATTTTTATCTGCCAATATCAATCCTTCGGCTTACATTTTTAGGCTTACCT
>CAKKPR010000250.1:0-6788 GCA_919901705.1 Thermodesulfovibrionales bacterium
AAAAATAATATATTTCCTATAAGAAAAACTGGCAGGAATCGTTCTCCAAGGTGGAATAGAGTATCTAATGCAAACAAAAAGAACCAAAATATTACATAAGTAATAGCCACAAGAATCAGAGCAGAACATCCTGGCATCATACGGTTATCAGCAGGGTTTTTATCCTTCATGTTGTTGCAATTATAATTTTCTCCCAATTGCTGCCAGCATTATAACAAGACAGTTCGGCAGCAAGCAAGCGGGGAAGGACGGAAGCTGGGTTATGCTGATTTTTTTTCAGCCTTTTCCTGTTTTACACGCTCGTGCAGCCAGACCTTTATCAAGGCACCCCTATCAACACCTATCCGCTGACGGATTTCATCTATCTCCGCTACCAGAGACTCTGCAACATCCAGCGTCAGGCGCACCTTTTCCACGCGACGCACAACCTTTGCCTTTGACATATCTATAAGGTCGTGGATGTCTTCTCCCGAGTCAAACCTTTTATCAAATTCTTGCGTGTTTTTAGCCAGCTTTTGCTTTGCCATAAAGTTTCTCCTCCTTTTCCTGTGAACGTCTAACTGAAATTATCCTGACCGCATTACTGCGCATGGTATATACAGCAGTCCATAATTTGCCCTGAAGTTTGGCAATGATGATGTTCCTCTTTTCAACAGGATGCGGCGCCTCTATCTCAATCCGGTCTTTATCAAGCCAGAGTTCCCTTGCCGTCTCAAAGTCAATGCCGTGTTTTTCTCTGTTTGCTCTGCTCTTTACGCCATCCCATTCAAACTTCATGATATATTATACATATTTTGACCATTATTTGTACAATTAAGGTATATTGCTGCAGCACATAGTTCCTTAGAGCCATAGTCTATAATAGTCCCTTAGTGCGCAAGCGGGGAAGCAGGCAAACAAAGAAAACCTTTCATGCTTGAAAACATTCCTCACTCCACGTTAAAATCAAAAGCAACCATGAAAGACATAATCACAAAAGCAAATATTTTAATCGAGGCATTGCCGTACATCAGGACTTTCTCGGGAAAGACCTTTGTAATAAAATACGGCGGCGCTGCACAGACAGAAGAACACTTAAAGGATTCCTTTGCGCAGGACATTTCCCTCCTGAGCTTCATAGGCATCCGGCCTGTGATTGTGCACGGCGGCGGGCCAAAGATAAGCTCAACAATGGAGAAGATGGGGAAAAAACCTACCTTTATTCAGGGCCAGCGCGTAACTGACAAAGAGACAATGGACATTGTTGAGATGGTCCTCGGCGGGCTTGTGAACAAGGAGATAGTTTCATTGATAAACAAGCACGGCGGAAAAGCCATAGGCTTAAGCGGAAAAGACGGAGAACTTATTAAAGCCAAAAAGAAACTCATGAAAAAAACTTCAGCCGATACAACCGTTGAAGAGATAATTGACCTTGGACTGGTAGGAGAAGTGACAGATATTAACTCGCAGGTATTGGAGAGCCTCGAAAAAGAAGGATTCATACCTGTCATATCTCCAATCGGCATAGGCCGGCATGGAGAAACCCTTAACATAAATGCAGATTTTGTCGCCTCAGCCATAGCCTCAAAACTGAAGGCCGAAAAACTCATTTTGCTCACAGATGTGCCGGGCATAAAAGATAAAAAAGGAAATACAATCTCAACTCTCACAGGGAAAAACATTAAGAAACTGCTTTCTGACAACACAATCTCCGGGGGCATGATACCCAAGGTCAATGCCTGCATCAGGGCTATTGAAAACGGAGTTTCAAAGACGCACATAATCGACGGCCGCATCTCTCACTGCCTTCTGCTTGAGATATTTACAAAAGAGGGCATAGGCACAGAGATTCTGAAATGAAAATAGTTATATGCTTTTATGACTTATATCATATACCCGCAAAATCCCAACTGGTAAAATAATCACAACAGAACTGGTTTAAAAGATATTGACAACCGGCCTGTTTATGCTTTAGCAAAGCATCTCGAACACCTTGAGCCAACGCCTGAGTTATCTTGTCAGGGTCTGCAAAAGCCTCAGCGATTTTGTCTTTATGTTTTTCCTTTATTGCTATATGCCTCTTTAATATTATGCTAAATAAAGGGATCGTTTACAAGCAGACTTTTATCTTTTTCACCATAAGCCAGCAATCCTGGATTCTCTCTCCAGTATCATCTTTTCCCATACAATTCTTCATGACTCCCTACATCAAGCAGGACAACCTCTTTTTCCGATATAGCAACAGTCAGCGATACCCTGTATTTATCATTTATGCTTACTGCCTGAATACCTTTTAGCTTTCCTCCGAGATGATGGTATTTAAGGTGCGGCTGAAAGGGGTCTTTTTCAATATCGCGCAGAACATCGGCAAGCCTTTTTTTTAATTCCGGATGACGTTTTTTGAATTTCTCTGCCGAACGCGTAAAATGAGCAGTCCATGCAAGGGTGTACATGCCTCAGTCTTCCAGTTTTAATTCTTTTATCAAATCTTTAGCGGTTCCGCGCTTTACCCTTCCTGCCTTTAAATCAGCAAGAGATTCGCGGATGCGCGCATTATACGCCTCATCCTCAGCCTCAACCAGTTCCTGATACCGTTCTTCTGAGAGGACTACATACTGAGGCTGATTGTTTTTGATAATATGAACCGGCCCCTCTTGCAGGACTTTATCTACGGCTGAAATCCCTTTTCTCTTAATTTCCTGTGCAGCTAATGTATTCATATCAATACTCCCTTCAGTATCTTTTTAAGTACTTAGTTTATCTTATAATTCTTTTTTAGTCAATCCAAAATCTTACAATCTGCAATTCCCAATTTTCCCCTCAATATTAATCTTTATAGCAAAGAAATTCAATAGCCACAATACCGAGCAAGTGCGGAAGTGTGCAAGCGGCGAAACATCCCTTGTCAATCAGTTGAATACAAGACTATAATAATAAATGGCCAAGATAAAGACCTTCTTCCAGTGTCAGGCATGCGGATATGTCAGTCCCAAATGGCTCGGCAAATGTCCTGACTGCGGGGAATGGAATACCCTTGTCGAGGAGAAAAAAGAGAGCAGGCAGGGCAGAAGGCCGTCAGGCAGATCAGAACCCCAGCCCCTGAATACGATAACCAGCGGAAAAGAAAAACGTACAACCACAGGCATTAAAGAGCTTGACAGGGTTTTGGGCGGAGGAGTGGTTGCAGGCTCTGTGATTCTTGTCGGTGGCGACCCGGGAATAGGAAAATCAACAGTTCTCATGCAGGCTATGTCAGGGCTCTCAAAAAAATATGAGAGCGCTCTTTATGTGTCAGGCGAGGAATCCCCCGAGCAGATAAAAATGAGGGCGGAGCGGCTCTCAATAGATTCTGACAGGATAATCCTTCTTGCTGAAACATCTCTTGAAGGCATTATTGATACAGCCTCAAAACTCAACCCGGGTGTGATTGTTGTTGACTCAATCCAGACAATGTACACAGAAGAGATATTCTCAGCGCCGGGTTCAGTCGGCCAGGTGAGGGAGTGTGCGGCAAGACTCATGCTTTTTGCCAAGAAATCTGGAATCCCTGTATTCATAATCGGTCATGTTACAAAAGAAGGCGCAATTGCAGGCCCCAGGGTACTGGAACATATCGTTGATACAGTCCTTTATTTTGAAGGAGACAGGGGACATCCCTATAGAATATTACGGACTGTCAAGAATCGTTTCGGTTCAACAAATGAGATAGGCGTATTTGAGATGACTGATGCAGGGCTTTCTGAAATAGAAAACCCTTCTGAATTATTCCTTGCAGAAAGGCCTCTTAATGTCTCCGGTTCAACAGTCATTGCAAGCATAGAAGGCACAAGGCCTTTGATGGTTGAGATTCAGGCCTTAGTATCGCCAACAACATTCGGGATGCCAAGAAGAACAAGTATCGGGGTGGATTTTAACAGGGTAAATCTCCTGACCGCAGTGCTTGAGAAAAATGCAGGACTGCACCTGGGAGGGATGGACATATTCATAAATGTTGTTGGCGGGCTTAAAATCATCGAGCCTGCAATCGACCTGGGGATTGTAACAACAATAGCATCTTCTCTCAGGGAGATACCCATTGACCCAAAGGTGTTCATGTTTGGAGAGGTCGGCCTTTCCGGTGAGATAAGGGCCGTTGCACACGCAGAACAGAGGATTAAAGAGGCTGCAAAGATAGGGTTTAAGAAGGCGGTAATGTCCAGGACCAATCAAGGCAGGCTCAAGGAATTTTTCGGACTTGAGATATTCGGGGTAAAGGATGTTGAGGATGCACTTGAAGCCATTGGAATACGGTAAAAAGTTAGCTGTCAGCAAAACAATTAAAAGGATTTTTTATTCTTCCGGACTTTTGCTCTTCTGCTCTTCTGCTCTGGTTTTGCTGACTTCCTGCTCAGCGAAGAGAGTTGAACTGCCCAATTACGAAGGCAGTGATGTAAAAAAAACCATTGCCGAGCGCAGCAACATAAAAAGCGTTGCAGCAACCTTCTATGTTGAGTTTGAAAAAGATGACAGCATAATAACAGGCGATGCAGCGCTTGAACTCACAGATGAGACTTTAGACCTGCGGATTTACTCGTTAGGTTTCCTCGTAGCAGAACTGACAGAGGCAAACGGCATGATAAAAAGCAATCCCGAGCTCAGCAGAAGTAAAAGAATAATCCTTGTAGACGGTTTACGAAACGGCATCCTCTGGTGGACGATTAAAGACTATAACATAGAAGAGCAAAATGGAATCTATCAGCTCAGGAATTCATGGCAGAGCATTGCTATCGACAAAAAAACAATGCTGCCGACTCATCAGACAATAGAACTTGATAACGGCAGGGAACTCAGGATTTTTTATGAGGCCCCTGTAAGCAATGGAAATTTCTGGTACCCCTCAAAGATAAGGTTAGAACTCTCAAGATATACAGTGAAACTGCAGATAAAGACTATTTCTTTTCTTCCCCGTTCAGCCCAAGATCAACGGCAACAGCCCTTATAATTGCATCATCTATTGCATTCGCCTTGAACAGATATCCATCAAGAAGCGCGTTGTCGCAAATAGTATTTATCAGCCGCGGAACTCCGCTTGAATACTGGAATATGGCCTTTATGGCGCTATCTGTGAATGGATTTTTGGGACAGCCGGCTACATGCATTCTATGGGTTACATAGTCCTTTGTATTTTCTTCAGAAAGCGCCCTCAGTCTCACCCTTACTGCAACCCTCTGCTTTAACGGCTCGTCAAGCGACAGTACGCTGTCCAGGTCAGGCAGGCCGACAAATATGAAGTTCACCATCTTTCCTTCGGGCATCTCCATATTTAACAGGCCCCTGAATTCTTCCATTATCTCTTTGGACTTAAGCATCTGGACCTCATCAATAATAACTACTGCTGCTTTCCCCTGCTCACCCAGTTCATAAAGCCTTCTGTATATCTGGCTCAGAAGCTCAACCTTGTCGTCTTTTACATCTGACACGCCAAGCTGTATTGCAAGTTTCTTCAGCAGCCAGTCAGCGCTTACCGCAGAATGGATTACAACAAGAAGGACTGCCTCATAAACACTCTCGTCAAGCTCCTCGAGAAGCCTGCGCGCCAATGTGGTCTTGCCTGTCCCTATATCGCCGATAACAACCGCCAGTCCCTTTTTTGTATCAATGGCGTATTTCAGCCTTACCAGCGCTTCTGAATGCTGTGTGCCCTTATAGTAAAACCTGTTATCAACAACATTCGAAAACGGGTGCTCTTTTAAACTGTAATAATCAAGATAATCCATACTCTATAAGTAAGAAACCCTTTCCTTTTTTATCTTCTGCTTCTCTGATATTACAGGTTTTGAAGATGCTCCTGCAACCATTACTTTTAACAGATTAATCTTCTCTGAAACATTCCTGAACTTTGAATTCCACCCGTATACACCTGTATAGAACTCAAGCGCCTCTGCAACATCTCCGTTTTTTTCATGTGCCTCTGCAAGGTCGTATTTTACACCCCAGTATGACTCATCCCTTGTTTCTATTTTCCCAAGCACATTGCTGAAAGATTCAATTGCAAGGGAAAACAGGCCCTTAGACATATAACATATCCCGAGCATATTTATCGACTGGGCCAATCTCTTTGGATCATTCTTCGATACCTGAAACTCCCTTATTGCATCGTCTATCAGTCCCATCTCCTTATAAGCAATACCGAGATTATAGTGCGTCTCTGAATCCTCTGCCCCTACCTCTTTTTCAAGGCCTTTTTTAAACTCCTCGAATATATCAAGCACATCGTTCCCCAGTGCAGGCTCCGGAGCTTCCTGCGCATCGAGCGCCTCCGGCATCACAAACTCCGCGACCGGCTTTTCGGCAAACCCTTCTATTGTCTCCTCTTTTGCAGCAGCTTCTTCCGGCATAGGGACTTCTACCGACAAAAGTTTCTGTTTTATCTCTTCATTGTCAGGGAAGAGTTTAAGGAGCTTTTGATATATCGCATTTGCCTCTGCATACAATCCCTGCCTTAAATAGAACTCAGCCTCTGACATATCTTCGCTGTAGTCCTCAAGGTTTATACCCAGAGCGGACTCCTCAGAAACAGGCGCTACAAACTCTGCCGAAGGCTGCATAGATGCTCTTTCGAGCAGCCGGTGATCCTCAGGGTTTATCTCATAGGCTTCTTTAAGTATCCCTTCTCTCTGTTCCATATTGCCTGCCCTGCTGTAAAGCTCTGCAAGAACAAGACACTCAGCCACGGCCTGTTCTTTATCACCTGTGTCTATATATAAAATTTTAAGTTTTGCATGAATATCAATATCCCGGGGTTCTCTTATCTTAAGATTTTCAAGAAG
>CAKKPR010000250.1:6888-8065 GCA_919901705.1 Thermodesulfovibrionales bacterium
CTTTTTGTTTGTAGAGCGACACCAGCTTCTTCCTTGTCTCAACAGGTTCAACATCCTTAAACAATGTCAGGGTGTCTATGGCCTCATCAATCTTCTCCTCAAACACCATCTCATCTATTACCATGCTGTATTCTTTCCATGCCTTTTGTTCGTCCCCTTCCTTCAGGTATATTTCTCCGAGCAGTTTTCTTGCTGTGATATTTGATGGCTCTGCCTCAATAACCCTGGATACATATTGCAATGCATCTGCAAAAGACTCCTGGGCGACCAGAAGCTGCGCACATTTTAAGGAAAGCACAGCATCATCCGGAGAAAGCTCAACTACCTTTTTTGCATACTCTAAAGACTGCTTTGAATCTCCTGTTTTCTCAAATACAGAACTCAGCCCAAGCAAGGCCTCTTTGTTATTAGGCTGGAGTTCCAGTGCCTTTTTGAAATATCCTTTCGCATTATTGATGTCATCCTTATCATCGTATAATCTTGCTATGTGCAGATATTCTTTTGCCGCCTCGATGTGAAGGCCTTCCTTTATAAAAAGCTCCGCTACCTTATTTCTCAATGAAATATTGGACGGAGAAAGGTTCAGGATTTTGTCATAAGTGCGCAGCAGGGCCTCTTTCTTGCCTTCCCTGGAAAGTATGTCTGCGCTGGCAAGATAATATTTTATGGCGTCAGTTGCCAGCCCCTTTTCCTCGCTTAACTCACCAAGGGCATTCATAGCATCTGTATTTGAAGGGTCAATATTTAATATCTTCTTACACAGAGCTAAGGCCTTAAGAGAAAATCCTTCATCTCTGAAAAAACGCGCTGCCTTATGGAAAAAATCTACAGCAGGAGCTTTATCGCCTTTCTTGAAATAGAGGTCTCCGATAGTATTATAGGTATTGCCGTCAGGAGACTCTTTTGCAAGCTTTTCCCATTCAGCTATTGCCTTATCTATCTGGCCCCTCGCAAGATACTTCTGGGCTTCTTTTATTATCGCTGCTTTATCCGACATGTTCCTATACTAAAAATATCATATTTTGACAAAGAGTGTCAATTAACAGTCATGCCCTTAATATACCCTTTAAATTCTGTAAAGACAGGCTTATCCCCGGTTTATAACAAGAGCAATCTTCTACATTTGGCCTGCTGTTTAAAGTAATAGCATCTGTCCGGATTTCAAAACTTAGCAGCG
>CAKKPR010000251.1:0-2356 GCA_919901705.1 Thermodesulfovibrionales bacterium
TCTCCTTATCACAGCAGAAGGGCATTTAAGATTTTCACAAAAATTATGGGCGCTGAAATAAAGATAATAAGTGCGCCTTCAGAAAAAAACTGGTTTAAATTTGATGAATGGTGGAAGAGAAAAAGAGACAGGGCAAGAGTTTTGGATGAATATTCCAAGTTTATATGGTTGTGGATGTTTGACATTAAAGATGATTTGAAAGCCCCATTAAATAAAACATAATTCAGCAAATAATTTTACTTGACAGAGCATTCCTGTCTATGATATGTTCAAATCATGAACGTTCATGGTTTGAACGGAGAAAAACAAGGGAATCAGGGCACTTACAAGTCTTTACTGCTCCTTGATGAGATATCAAAGGGGACACCTCAATCCCAGCGTGATTTAAGTAAAAAACTCAATATAGCCCTCGGCCTTGTTAATTCGTACATAAAAAATCTTATCTCAAAAGGCTATATAACCGTCAGGGCAATACCATCCAAAAGATATGTGTATTATCTCACACCAACGGGTTTTGCAGAAAAGACGCGATTGACATATCATCATCTTCAAAACTTCACAAACCTTTACAAAGAGGCGAGGAGGGATTTCAAAGAGCTTTTCAGCAGGCTTCATAAAGAAGGCGTAAGGAGTGTTATTTTTGCAGGCGCCGATGAGTCTGCGGAGATTGCCTATCTTTCCCTTCAGGAGTTTGATATAGAGTTTGAGGGTATTGTAGACAATGAACCTGCCGGCAGGGATTTCTTCAGATACAGGATAATGCCTTTTGAAAGGGTCAAAGAGATTAATGCGGATTTTGTGATTGTAAGTTCATTTCTAAGAAAAGATGAAATCTATAAGCGGCTCATAGAGGAAGGAATTTCACCGGACAAGATAAAAAGCATATTCCCTATCTATGAGAATTTATATGAAGTTAATCCTGTAGCAGGAGAGAAATAAAGATGCAGTGGCATGCAGTATATACAAAACCCAAGCAGGAAAACATTGTGGCTGATTCTCTTAAGGGCGCAGGGCTTGAGGTCTTTAATCCAAGGCTAAAGCAGAGGAAATATGTCCACGGTGTTTACAAAGATGTAATTGGTTCGCTTTTCCCCTGTTATATATTTGTCAGGTTTGAACCGGCGAATTTCTCCTGGATGATTAAATATACAAGGGGGGTCAGAAAGATTGTCGGCGGTGATTCGCCATGGCCTGTATCAGATGAGGTTATTGATTTAATAAAATCTCAGGAGGAAAACGGGCTTATTTCTATAAAACCTCCTGAACTCAGGAGCGGCGACAGGGTAATCATAAAGGACGGCCCGTTGCAGGGGTTGAATGGAATATTTGAGAAGGAGATAAGCGGGCAGGAGCGGGTAATTTTACTTCTGACTGCAATTGAATATCAGGCAAGAGTTGTTGTAGACAAGGCCTTTTTAATGAAGACTGCGTAACGTTAATAGCGTATAGCGATTAGCGTGTAGCGTGTAGAAAGAATGGGAATGGCAAAGAAACATTCCATAAGCGGACAGGTTAAAACCCTGAATGGCGGTAGCCTGCAAAAATAAGGGGATTTATTTATGAAGACTGCATTAATTACAGGCATCACGGGACAGGACGGCGCATATCTTGCAGAATTCCTTCTGGGAAAGGGATACACAGTTCATGGCGTAAAGAGGCGTTCTTCATCATATAACACCGGCAGGATTGACCGGTTTTATAAGGACCCCCATGAAAAAGATGTTAAGATGTTTCTCCATTACGGCGATCTGACTGATTCAACTAATATAATAAGATTGGTCCAGGAGACACAGCCTGACGAGATATATAATCTTGCTGCCCAGAGCCATGTCAAGGTGTCCTTTGAAACACCGGAATACACGGCAAATGCCGATGCCCTTGCTGATGCATGTTTATTTTTGATGGGAAGTTACGATAAAAGCGAGATTATCAATATTGGCACAGGCGAGGATGTGACTGTAAAAGAACTGGCAGAAACAGTAAAAGAAGAAGTTGGATATGCTGGTGAGATACGTTTTGATAAGACCAAGCCGGACGGCACCCCGCGCAAACTTCTCGATGTTAGCCGCATAAACTCCCTTGGCTGGAAGGCAAAAACGCCGTTGAAAGCAGGAATAGAGAAGACGTATGAATGGTATAAAAGCCAATATTTCTAAAAAGGAAAACAAAAATGTACAGAAAACAAGTTGAATCTATCATAAGGATTGGACCTTCTGATAGATACAGACATTTACATGTAAAAGAAAGGGGTAAGATAGTATTTTTTAGAGTTCAGTATGAGACAAAGATTGATAATATGTAGTATCCTGTTGTCAGGTATGATACTGCTCATGGTTTTGCTCATAGGGACTTGATG
>CAKKPR010000251.1:2456-6007 GCA_919901705.1 Thermodesulfovibrionales bacterium
TTGATGTGCCTCCCCTTGAGGCAGTAAAACCCATTTGAGTTGCTTGAATTAAAGACCTATGAACCATAATATCATTTCCATTGAAAACCTTAGCAAACAATACCGTATCGGCACAAAAGCGCCATATAAAACCCTCAGAGAGACCCTTATGAATGCAATTACATCACCTGCAAGATTGCTTAAAAACGATAGCCTTGACTTTTCCTGTGTTATATTTCATAATTTGGTATAAATTTATTCATACTGAGAGGAGGATATATGTTAAAGACTGTGAAGGTGGCGGTAAGTATGAGCAGCGAAGACTTCAAGGTAATCGAAGATATAAGAAAACACGACGGAATAACAAGAAGTGGTGTTGTGGTAAAGGCTGTCAGACTTCTCAGGAATAAAAGCGAGAAGGAGAAGATGATAAAGGCATACGAAGATGGATATAAAAAATATCCGGAGAAACTGATTGAGATAAAAGCCAGAGAAAAGGCATGTATTGAGACGCTGTCTGACGAGGTTTGGAAATGAAGAGGGGTGAGGTCTGGTGGGCTGAGCTTCCGCTACCCGTGGGTAAACGGCCAGTAGTACTCCTTTCAAGGGATGAGGCATATTCGGTCAGGAACGCAATAACCGTGGCAGAGGTGACAAGGACTATAAGAAAAATCCCTGTTGAAGTTTCCCTCGGACCTGAGGATGGACTTCCGCAAAGGTGTGTAGTAAACCTCGATACGATTATAACAATTCGTAAAGACCTCCTTATTGAAAGAATTACGTTACTGAAGAGCGATAAGATAGCGCTGATAGAAAAGGCTATACGGTTTGCTTTAGGTATGGAATAATAATCTGCCGTTTGGTTTAGAATTTCGAGATCAGGATTTAGGATTTAAATCAAAGTGTCAATCATTGAAATAAGAAACCTCTCGAAACAATATCGTATCGGCACAAAAGCGCCTAATCCCAATAAGCCTGACGGCACCCCGCGCAAACTTCTCGATGTAAGCCGCATAAACTCCCTTGGCTGGAAGGCAAAAATGCCGTTAAGAGAAGGCATAGAGAAGACTTATGAATGGTATAAGAGTCAATTGGATATAAGAAAAAGTAGATTGAAACGTTGAATTGATTCCATTGGTTGAAAACGTATAACCAGTGGGTTTAGTTTATGGTAGAATTATAAACAAGACAGAAACATAGCGAGGAGGTTTACCATTATGCCTGTAATTGAAAAAGAACAAAAAATAAGGCACGTTTATATTGAGAGAAAGAAAGGGGTGTGCGGAGGAGAACCGGTAATTGTCGGAACAAGGATCAGCGTTAGTCTTATTGCAGAGCTGGAAAAATCAGGCTATACAGCAGACGAAATGGTAGCGATGTATCCCCACATCACGCATTCACAGGTTTATGACGCTCTGTCTTATTATTATCATCATAGAGAAGATATAGATAAAATGATCGAAGAAAACAAGGAAGAATATTGGATGGAAAAAACCAAGGGTGAGGGTTGGAGAAAATAAAGCTTTATATAGATGAAGACCTGACAGACCGTTTAGCTGTTGCTTTGAGAAGCAGGGGATATAATGTAATCAGCGCCCATGAAGTCAATATGAGGGGCAGGACGGATAAGGAGCAGTTGGAGTTTGCAACCCACAATAATAGGGTTATTTTGACAAGGAATATCAAGCACTTCGTTGCCCTTCAAAGAGAATATTACAAGCATGGATTGTTGCACAAAGGGATCGTTATGACAGATTATCTTCCCTTAAAGGAATTAATAAGGAGAATAACAAGATTCCTTAACAAGAAAAAGATGACTGAAATGAGAAATTGTATAGACTGGCTTCAGAACTACAAATAATTAATGCTTGCAATTTAACGCCTATAACCTAAAATCTAAAACTATTTTCATGAATCCTATCATCTCAGTCGAAAATCTTTCAAAGCAGTACCGTATCGGCACAAAAGCGCCTAATCCCAATATGCCTGACGGCACACCGCGTAAACTCCTTGATGTAAGCCGTATAAATTCTCTGGGTTGGAAGGCAAAAATGCCGTTAAGAGAAGGCATAGAGAAGACGTATGAATGGTATAAGAACCGATCGTCAGCCTGAGGGATTTGATCCGCGAATACTATTGTAAAATTGGTGTAATGTGAAAGTTAAACTTGCAAATTACACCAATAAAATATAAATAAATATATTTCATTGACATTGAAATATAATAGGCAATATATTATAATAGCAGTGAAATATATGTAGCATAATTCATGGAAAAAGAAAAGATAAAGGAATTAATAACTGCCCACACCCGGACATTTCTCGCCAGAAAGGGCCTTGTCAGGCGTGAGGTTCAGAACGAAATCTCGCGTCTCCTTCCACAGAGGGAAATAGTCCTTATCAGCGGAGTTAGAAGAAGCGGGAAATCCTCACTCATGCGGCTCATATGCGATGATATCATAAAAAAAGGGTCTGTCCCCGCATCAAACATACTTTACGTCAATTTTGAAGACGAGAGGTTTGTCGATTTTACAATACGTGATTTTGAGTCCCTTTATGAAGCCTTTCTTGATCTGCAAAGGCCAAAGGGTAAGAAATTCCTCTTTTTTGACGAGATCCAGAATATAGCGGGGTGGGAAAGGTGGCTGAACAGACTTTATGAGTTTGAGGATCTGAAAATATTTGTCAGTGGCTCCAACGCCGCGATGTTGAGTTCGGATATTTCCACTGCGTTAACCGGCAGGAACAGGCAGGTTGTAAACTGGCCTTTTTCTTTAAGGGAGTTTATCTCTTTGAAGGGATTTCCATTGCGGAAAAAGGATCTTTACTCAAGGGAAAAACGTTTGGAGACAAAACACCTGTTCAGACAATATCTTGAGACAGGAGGGTTTCCCGAAGTCATAAGGAACAATGACCCAACTCTGCTGGAGCAATATTTCAAGGATATCCTTTACCGCGATATAATCAACCGGCATTCGATCAAGAACGTGAAAGAGATCAGGGAATTGACCCTGTTTCTTGCCGCAAACCTCGGGACAGTCCAAAGCTACAAGAATTTGCAGCATCTGGCAGGCTTGAAGAGTATCGCTACGGTAAAAAACTACGTTGAAACGCTTGCAGACGTATTCCTTTTTTATTTTATAGACATGTTTTCTTTTTCGGTCAAACGTCAGATATATAATCCGTCCAAGGTCTACTGTGTGGATACAGCATTGAGCGAAGCGATAAGCTTCAGATTTTCACAAAACCTTGGGCATACATATGAAAATATTGTATGCATTGAATTATTGCGCCGGAAAGGGGAAATCTACTATTGGAAATCAAAGAAGGGAAAAGAGGTGGATTTTATCGTAAAGGAAGGAAGGAAGATTACTCAGGCGATTCAGGTTTGTGTCTCCATAGTTGACAAGAAAGTGATGGAGAGAGAAATTTATGCGCTTATGGAGGCACAAAACGAGCTGAAGCCGGAATCTCTTACTATACTTACCGATGATGAAGAAGACAGTTTTAAGGGTGAAAACGCTGTAATAAAAATAGTTCCTTTGTGGAAATGGCTGCTTCAATTCTGATGTG
>CAKKPR010000252.1 GCA_919901705.1 Thermodesulfovibrionales bacterium
GATGAAAGACATTCCTTTTTTCAAGCATCAGGTATTAAGGGTTTTAAGGAACAAGGGCCTTATAGACCCTGAAAAGATTGAAGAATATATTGCGCGAGATGGCTATCAGGCAGCGGCAAAGGCGCTTACCCGGATGACTGTTGAAGATATAATCAAGGTCGTGAAAGACTCCGGATTGAGAGGAAGGGGAGGCGCAGGTTTTCCTACAGGGCTGAAATGGGACTTTGCATCCAAGGTTAAATCCGATATCAAATACATGCTCTGTAACGGCGATGAAGGAGACCCCGGCGCATTCATGGACAGGTCTGTTATGGAGGCAGACCCTCATTCAGTAATAGAGGGCATGATTATAGGGGCCAGGGCCATAGGAGCACATAACGGCTATATCTATGTCAGGGCTGAATACCCCTTGGCTGTGAAGCGTCTTCATCTGGCAATAGATCAGGCTACAGAGGCAGGGCTTCTGGGAAAGAATATATTGGATACAGGGTTTGATTTTGAACTTGAGATTTATCTTGGAGCAGGCGCTTTTGTATGCGGTGAAGAGACTGCGCTTATGCGTTCCCTGGAGGGAAAGCGCGGGATGCCCAGGCCGAGGCCTCCATTCCCTGCTCACAAGGGATTGTGGGACAAACCCTCGGTGCTTAATAATGTCGAAACCCTGGCACAGATAGCGCCTATAATCCTGAATGGCTCTGATTGGTACAGGAGTCTCGGCACTGAAAAGAGCACAGGCACCAAGGTATTTGCACTTACAGGCGCTATAAATAATGTTGGTCTGGTTGAGGTCCCGATGGGAATTCCTCTCAGAACTATTATATATGACATAGGTGGCGGACCCAAGAAGGGAAGAAAATTCAAGGCCGTGCAGATGGGTGGGCCTTCAGGAGGCTGTATACCCGAAAGTCTCCTTGATATACCTGTAACATACGAAGATATCGTTGCAACAGGAGCTATTGTGGGCTCCGGCGGTATGGTTGTCATGGATGACAATACATGCATGGTTGGAACAGCCAAATTCTTCCTTGAATTTACGGCAGATGAATCCTGCGGCAAATGCACGCCGTGCAGGGTGGGGACAAAAATATTGCTTGATATGCTTACTGACATTACAGAAGGAAAGGGAAAGGAAGAAGATATAGATACCCTTCTGGATCTGGGCCGGGATATAATTGCCACATCTCTTTGCGGTCTTGGACAGACAGCGCCGAACCCGGTGCTTACAACAATAAAATACTTCAGGGACGAATATGAATCCCATATAAAACACAAGTGGTGCAAGGCAGGCGTATGCCGCAATCTGACCACCTTCTGGATTGATGAAAAACTGTGCAAGGGCTGCGGAGCATGTTTGAGAGGATGCCCGTCTAAGGCCATAATGGGCGAGAAGAAAAAGCCGCACAAGATTATTCAGGAGCTTTGCGTGCGTTGCAGAAGCTGTTATGAGGCATGCAAATTCAAGTCTATAAAAATTCTGCCTGCCAACTTTGAAGGCGACCCTTCGGAATTAGTCGGAGTGACAACAGAAACTGAAACAAAAAAGGGGGAAGCATAAAATGGTAGACCTGATAATTGACAATAAAAAGATATCCGTGGAAGAGGGCACTACAATTCTTAAGGCAGCCCAGATGAACGGGATTAAGATACCAAATATGTGTTACGACAAAAGGCTCAGGCCTTACGGAGGATGCAGGCTCTGTGTTGTTGAAGTCGAAGGCCAGCCCAGGCTTTTTGCCTCATGTTCGACACCAGCAGCTTCCGGCATGGTAGTTAAAACAGAGACCCCAAAGTTAAGGAAAGCGCGTCAGACGGTCCTCGAACTTTTACTTATCCATCATCCGTTGGACTGCCCGGTATGCGATAAGGCAGGCGAATGCGACCTTCAGGACATAGCTTATGAATACGGCAAACCCGAAGGACGTTTTAAAAGGCACAGGAAAGATATGCCTCCTGATGTAAGGGGGCCCTTGGTTGAGCTGACCGCCAACAGATGCATCCTCTGCGGCAAATGTGTGCGTATCTGCTCCGAGCATCAGGGCCGGGGCGCATTGGGATTAATCGGAAGAGGTTTTCCCACCGTTGTTCAACCTGCATTCGGTGAAATTCTTGAATGTGATTACTGCGGGCAGTGTATAGATATATGCCCTACAGGCGCGCTTTTAAGCAAGCCATTCAAGTTTCAGGCGCGTGCATGGTTTCTCGAGGAAAAAGACACAATCTGTCCTTTCTGCGGCTGCGGATGCACCCTGACCCTGGGAATAAGGGAGGGAAAAATACTGAGGTCAAGGGCCAAAGAAGATAACGGCAGAAGCGAGGGTAACCTGTGCGGAAGAGGCAGGTTTGGGTTTGATTACATATACAGCGAGAACCGCCTTAAGACGCCTATGATAAGAAAAGAGGGGAACCTTGTCCCTGCGACATGGGAAGAGGCATTGACATACATAAGCGAAAGCCTGAAATACGTTATGAGCTCCTATGGCAGGGAATCTGTAGGCGCCATAGGTTCTCACAGGTGCACAAATGAAGATAACTTCATGCTGAAAAAATTCATGCTGAATGTTATTGGTTCAAATAATATTGACTCTTCTGCTGCCTTTGGATATTCAAAGGTACAGAAGGAGCTGGATAAGTCCCTGGGGATGAAAACACATCCGATAAACCTGAAAGCGCCTTTGGGCAAGGAAGTTATTCTGATAATAGAGTCGGATATAACCATTACGCACCCTGTTTTCGGTCTTAATATCCTTCAGGCAAAAAGAGAAGGCTCAAAGCTGATTGTGGCGGATTCAAGGGAGACAAAGCTTACACGGCACAGTTTAAGCCATCTGAGAATGAAGCAGGGGACCTCAGTGGCATTTCTTAACGGGTTAATGAAACTCATTATAGACAAGGGTCTTTTTAACAGGGAGATTGTCTCAAAGATCTCAGGCTTCCCGGAGTTCGAAAAGAGCCTGAAAGACTATACTGCTGATAAGGCGTCAAAGATTACGGGTATATCCGGAGAAGACCTTGCAGCTACGGCAGAGATGCTTGCAAAGGCAAAGAGCAGGATGCTCTCCTTTACAGTCAGTCTTACAGAAAACACAAAAGGCGCTGACACCGTGCTTGCTGCCTCGAATATGATAATCCTTCTGGGAGAGGACGCAGGTTCGCTGCAAATACCTGCGGAATATGCAAACACATACGGGCTGTATAATATGGGGCTGGGGGCGTCAGACAGTAAAAATATATTCGATATGCTGTATAAATCCGGCTCTTTTCATGCGCTCTATATAATGGGCGAAGACCCTGTTTCTGCCTTCCCGTACAATTCAAAGATAATGGGGAATCTTAAATCCCTTGAACTGCTTGTTGTTCAGGATATTGCCTTAACAGAGACAGCGAAGCTGGCTCATGTAGTCCTTCCCGCTTCAAGCTGGGCTGAAAAAGACGGCACATTTATCAATGCCGAGGGAGCGCCCCAGAAGTTAAAAAAGATAGTTGATGCTCCGGGCCAGTCCCTGCCTGACTGGCAGATACTGAGAAATCTGTCTTTGTCTATGGGAAGGGAAATTGCCGTCAGAAATATTGAAGATATTTCAGAAGAAATCAAGAACACAATACAGGAACAACCTGCATCGGATAAAAGGGTATTTAACCTTGCAGCATATTCAGCGGCAGAAGAGCCTGACACAGAATATCCATTGGCGTTTGTAACGAGAGATATTCTGCAGCACTCGGGAACCATGTCAACAAGGTCCAAGGCCCTTGATCTGGTTGTCTCAGAGGCATTTCTTGAGATAAATGATGAAGATGCCGGAAAGTATGCAATATCCGACAGCAGCCATGTCAAGGTGACATCAAGGAGGGGCACTGTTTATCTGAAGGCAAGGGTTTCAGATGCAGTTCCGGCAGGGACAGTCTTTACGTCAGTTCATTTTCCACACGGACGTGTCAATGCACTTACGCATTTTTCAGAAAACGGCACAGCATACACAGACGCTGTAAAGATAGAGGCAGTAAAGGTGTAAGAGGCATCTGTCAAAAGCATGAAATTAGGCGAGATCAAAGAGATACTCAATGCAGTAGTCCTCTCAAAAAATGGCGATATGGAGCTTGAAATAGGGAGGGCCTACTGCGCTGACCTTATGAGCGATGTCCTTGCATACTCCATTACCAACTCCCTTTTGATAACAGGCCTGACCAACTCTCAGGTTATACGCACCGCTGAGATGGCCGATATGAATGCAATAATATTTGTTCAGGGCAAACGGCCTGACATAAAAACAATTTCTCTCGCGGAAGAAAAAAATATTCCTTTGCTTGTGACTGATTTTTCGATGTTTGGCACATGCGGCAGGCTTTTTGAGAAGGGACTTCAGGGGCGTTCTAACAGAGATAAATGAATAAGAGTACAGAGGGTGTATTTTTTCTGACTGGAAAGGATTTTGCAAAGGCAGGTGTTGCCTCAAGCAATTTAAAGGCAATACTTGAAGGCATGGGCGTCCAGCCTGATATTATCCGGAGGGCGGCCATAGCGGCCTTTGAGGCAGAGGTGAATGTGATTATATATGCCGTGGCAGGCATGATGCACTATTCCATAACCCCAGGGATGATAAAGATTATTGTTCAGGACATGGGGCCGGGCATTCCGGATATCAAACTTGCAATGACAGAAGGTTATTCAACCGCGCCTGATTACATCAGGGAGATGGGATTCGGCTCCGGCATGGGGCTTCCGAATATCAAAAGAAGCACGGACAAACTGACTGTAAATTCCGTTGTCGGAGAGGGGACCACACTCGAGTTTATTATAAACTTAAATAAAACTGCCTGAAGG
>CAKKPR010000253.1 GCA_919901705.1 Thermodesulfovibrionales bacterium
CTAAAGGTTGGATTGTCAAGATAGCCGTTATTTGTAATAAACCCCAAAATACCTTCACCGTCCTGCTCAATCTTCCACTGAGCAAAACGGATGAACTTCACATAATCATCTTGCAGCCATAGCTTCTTTTCATTTAAAGGCGCGCCATCAACTTCATAGTAGCTTTGCAGTCCTTTGAGGTTTTTCTTTAAAAGACTTACAATCCACTCATTCATGTTAGCAGAAATTCCAGAATACGGCGGATTGCCCATTATCACAAGTATAGGTTGGTCTTTTTTGACCTTTCCTGCCAAATGACTTTCTTCGGAAAGTGATGCCATCCCCGGCAATTCTGTCTGCGAAAGCTCTTCCATCTCAAGGGTATTGGTCAGGTATAGCTTTACCCTGTCATCCTTCTGTAACCTGTATCCTAATTCTTCAAGAAGAAAGGACATCTTTAAATGACCGACTGCATATGGAGCCATCATTAATTCAAAGGCATAGAAATTTTTCAGGATATGGTCTTTGATAAAGTTCTTTCTGCCTCCCGCTCCGTACTTTGAAACAAATTCATCAACTGCAAGTTTTGCTGTCTCTGCCAAAAAGGTAAGCGTTCCTGCTGCAGGGTCTAATACGGTAACATTCTTATCTGCAAAACCGTCAGGCTTATTAAACTGTTCTTTCAGGATGCTGTGCAATGAACGGACTATGTAGGAGACAACAGGTTCAGGTGTGTAATAGACTCCCCTCATCTCTCTTGTTTTGGGGTCATACTCGGACAGGAATGTTTCATAGAAATGGATTATGGGGTCTTTGCCTTTGCCCTCGTGGAAATATTGATGCAGTAACTTGTTTGTGTCCGTGACAGACAGGATTTCAGATATATCATCAATAATCCATTCCATTTGTTGAGGGAGCGTACCTAATGAAACAAACTGAAAAACATCTCTCAGTATGCCAATTGTCTGAGGGATATTGTCATAAGCAAGTTTCCTGTTAAAGCCATTCTCTGAACGGGTACGGGCAGCAAAGAGTCCGTAGGTTATAGTTTGTGCATAGAGGTCTGAAAATTCATCTTCTGTAAGATTGCTGATAAGGTAATCCTTGAATGCTTTGTAGAATCCCCTGATAAATCCCTTGCCTGTCTGTTCTTCTTCCCTCAACTCCTGCGCTATGACCTCATCTTTCAAGAAGCGGGTTCTTTTGGCAAGCTCTATTGCAAGGGTCTTTGCATCATAGACTTTAGGAATGGAGAATGAAAAGAACTTATCAAGGAGTTGTAACAGTTCTTTTTCTTTCTCGACAGGTGGCACAGTCTTCAGCTTGTTGAGTATTACAGGTCTACCAATTATGACCTTATCCGTTATCTCTCCGTTACGGTATAACCTGAACTCAAGGAAATTGGTAAGTATCAGGTTCGGGAAGGTATGCAGGTATCTTTTAAGCTGTTCTGAATCCTCTATGCGGTCAAGGTTTTCAACCGAGGGGTCTTTTGCCTCTATGTATCCTGTAATATGCTGCTTGCCGTCCCATATCCTGAAATCGGGGTTTCCTGCTTCTGTTTTTTTCGGAAGGATAGTTATACGAATCTTCTTCTTGCTGATTGAACTGCAATATTCTTCAAACAGGTCTTTCAGGACAGGGTAATAAGTCTCTTCCCTTGCATCTCCGAAATTCGCAGCGTCCGATATTTTCTTAAGATAATTTTTTAGCATAAAGTGATTTCATCACAATAACGCATGGCATCATTTTATATCTTCTCGAAGGGTATGGTCAATCTAAAAACTTCTTTT
>CAKKPR010000254.1 GCA_919901705.1 Thermodesulfovibrionales bacterium
GGATACGAGGCAGATGACCTCATAGGCACAATTGCAAAAAATGCATCGGAAAAAGGCATGGATGTATTTATAGTCACTGCTGACAAAGACATGCTTCAGCTTGTTGATGAAAAGATAAAAATATATGACCCTGTAAAAGACCGGGTTCTGGATAAGGAATATGTCAGAGAGAAATTCGGCGTAGGCCCTGAAAGGGTTACAGAGTTCATGGCGCTTACAGGGGATGCAGTTGATAATATCCCCGGCATAAAAGGCATAGGGGAAAAAACTGCCAGAGAACTTCTTTCAACCTTTGGGAGCCTTGATGAACTCCTTCAGCATCCTGAGAAGATAAAGAAAGAAAGGCTGAGGGCCATGGTATCCGAAAATAAAGACATTGCTTTATTAAGCCAGAAGCTTGCAACGATAGATACCGCAGTGCCAATTGATATTGATGTAAAAGAGTTTGGATTAAAAGAGCCTGATTGGCTTAGCCTTTTGTCCTTATATAAGGAATTCGAATTCACCAGCCTGATGAAACAGATACCGTCAGTGGTATCTGCAGAGAAAAATAGCGAGACTGTGCTTTCTGTTGATAAACTTAAAGATATAGCATCATCCGTTAAGGAAGAGTTTGCCTTCGACATAGAGGCGACAGGGAAAAATCCACTGGTTGACAGTATTGTGGGCTTTTCAGTGAGCCTTAATAAGGAATCAGGATATTATATCCCGCTTTGTCATTCATATCCGGGAGCCCCGGAGCAAATTAATAAAACCGGCGCATTTAATGTATTCGCTCCTTTTTTTGAGAATCCTGAGATAGCAAAGATAGGCCATAACCTGAAATATGACACGCTGATGCTCAGACAGGAGGGCATTAATACAAAAGGTACGCTGTATGACACGATGCTTGCCGCATATCTTATAAACCCGAATAAACCCAACCACAGCCTTGAGGAAGTTGGATTTGAGTACCTGTCCTGCAGGAAAAAAACCTTTGCAGAGGTTTTGAATAAAAGAAAATCATTCGCTGATGTGCCTGTTGAAGATGCAACTGTTTATTCAGCTGCAGATGCAGCTCTTGCCCTGGAGTTAAAAGAGGTCTTATTTAATAAATTGAAGGAAAACTGTCTTGAGGGCATATATTTTGATATCGAGATGCCTCTGATAAATATCCTTTCAGATATGGAAGAGGCAGGCGTAAAGATAGCTGTAGACAAGCTTAATGACATCTCAAAGGAACTGACAAGAGAACTTGATTCTCTTCAGAGAAGGATATATTTCCTTTCCGGAGAGGAATTCAATATAAACTCGCCCAAACAGCTTTCAAAGATCCTGTTCCACAGCCTCGGCCTTAAGCCGGGCAGGAAAACAAAAACGGGATTTTCAACGGATGTCGGTGTGCTTGAGGAGCTTGCAGCAACTCATGAACTTCCGCGTGAGATACTCAACTGGAGAAGCCTTACCAAGCTTAAGACAACCTATGTGGATGTACTGCCGGGACTTGTAAATCCAAAGACAGGACGCGTTCATACATCGTTTAACCAGACTGCAACAGCAACGGGAAGGCTGAGCAGCAGCGACCCTAATCTTCAGAATATACCTATCAAGGGAGAATGGGGCAAGAGGATAAGGGAGACATTTATACCGGAAAAAGGCAATCTCCTGCTTTCTGCTGATTATTCACAGGTCGAACTCAGGATACTAGCCCATCTGAGCAAAGATGAGGTTCTGGTTGAGGCATTCAATAAAGGGGTTGATGTGCATACAAGGACAGCTTCAGAGATATTTGGTGTGCCGGCAGACAGGGTAACTCCTGAGATGAGGAGGACTGCAAAAACAGTAAACTTTGGAGTTATTTATGGCATATCACCGTTTGGGCTTTCAGAGACTCTTTCTGTATCATGGGATGAGGCCAAAAAATATATAGAAAAATATTTTGACAGACATCCTGGTGTCAGAAAATATATAGAAACAGTTTTGAGCGATATAAAGCGAGAGGGTTATGCAATGACATTATCAGGCAGGCGCAGGCCCATACCGGAACTAAAAAGCCAGAACTCAAATATAAGGTCACAGGGCGAAAGGCTGGCTGTAAATTCGCCGATACAGGGCACGGCCGCAGATATAATAAAAATGGCAATGATAAATATATGGAAAAGGTTAAAACAGGAGTGCCTTAATACAAAGATGTTACTCCAGGTCCATGATGAGCTCTTGCTTGAGGCGCCTGAAGCAGAGTTAGAGATAGTGAGAGATATCCTTAAAACAGAGATGGAGGGCGTGATAAGACTTGAAGTTCCCTTGAAGGTTGATATAGGATATGGCAGGAATTGGGCAGAGGCGCACTGAATAAAAAATAGGTGATTTTAAAAAAATCTGCTACAATTTAGTTTGAAAGGAGCAAAGATATGAAAAAAAAGGAGACTAAGTCTAAAAAGACAGCATCGCCGGCCAAGAAAAAAGCAGGCAAAACAGTGGCTAAAAAACAGGCAAAAAAAACTGTTGCAAAGGTAAAGGTAAAAACAAAGAAAAAACCAATAAAGGAAATAAAAAAAACAAAGAAACAGGCAAAAGCAAAAAAAGAAGTAAAGAAAGCAACTAAAAAAACCGCTGTAAAAAAACCTGTCAAAAAGATTAAAGAAAAAGCAAAAAAAATAACTCCAAAAGAAAAAACAGCAAAGCCCCCGGGGATAGAAGCAGTCAGAGAAAAAGAGCCAAAGAAAATTGCCATGCCGGGAAAGAAAGTGGTAAAAGTACCGGCCAGAACTCTTTGGGCAATAGAAGCAAGGCCTGAAAATATATATCAAGATGTATCGAAAAAGGGGCTGCCGGCAGAATATGGGGAAAACAGGATTACCCTTATGACTGTTGACCCCTGGAAGCTGTTTGCATATTGGGAAGTTAGAGGGAACACGCTTGCCAAACTTAAAGGCAAGCTTGTTTTGAGAGTCTATGACGTAACAGGAATATATTTTGACGGCAGGAATGCAAATATTGTCTTTGATATCCCGGTTCATGAGAGAGTAGGAGACAATTATATAGGTGTAGGACCTAACAGGGATTTTATTGTTGATATAGGTATTGTATCTCCTGAAAGAAGTTTTACTGCAATAGCAAGATCAACCAAGGTAACAACCCCGGCCTTGAAAGCAGTCATCGAAGAAGGGACAGCGCCTGAGGAAATATACGGAATAAGCCATGCTGTTGGTTATTTCTAATCAAATCTTATTGTGGTCAACTCCGGCGGACGCAGTGATTTATGAAAACTGAGCGCAAACAGCCAGAAAAGGAATTAAGTAAACACAGGGAACAACTTAAGGAGCTGGTAGAAGAACGCACTGCGGAACTGAGAGCTGCTAATGAACATCTTCGCCGGGAAATCATTGACCGTAAGCGCGTAGAAGAGGAATTATACAAGTCTGAAAGATTTTTCAGTACGATATTCGGCAGTATTCGTGATCCCTTCAGTATTGTTGACCGTGATTACAAAATAATAAAGGCTAATGATGCGTATGCACAAATGAGAAATAAACTTGCTAAGGACTTGATTGGTAAAAGGTGCTATGAAATATTACAAGGCAGGAACACTGTCTGCGATGCCTGTGTGGTAGAAAAGACTTTTAAATCAGGAGATCCCTGCGCAAAGGATAAACTCCTGGTTTTTCCTGATGGATTAAAAATATGGGTGGAAATCTATACTTATCCAATCGTTGATGAAACCGGAACTGTATCACATGTTGTCGAGTATACCAGAGACATTACCGATCGCAAAAAATATGAGGAAGAAAGAACCCGGTTGATAGAAAAACTGGAATATTTGTCAAAAACAGACAGCCTCACTGGTTTATTAAACAGGCGGGCGCTTATTGAAAGTCTCGAATATGAAGTTGACAGATCGAAGCGATACAGCGCTGAACTCTCACTGATACTATGCGATATGGATTATTTTAAGGAAATAAATGATACCTATGGCCATGTAGCAGGAGATGCGGTACTTCAGGTTGTCTCTCAGGCCATACGTGATTCGCTCAGGGGGACAGATATAACAGGCCGGTATGGAGGAGATGAATTTATGGTGATACTGCCTGAAACACCTTTTGACGGTGCAAAGAATTTTGCAGAAAGGATTCGTTTATCTGTAAAAAAGACTGAGATCGCAATAACAGAGAATCATAATATAAAAATGTCCCTGAGCCTCGGGGTTACATGTTTTAATGCGGCATTGGATAATATAGACACCCTCGTGAAGCGCGCTGATTCTGCTTTATACGAGGCGAAAAAAATAGGCGGCAATGCAGTCCATGCATTAGATTGCTTACCCATTATGCCGACAGTTGACTGAAAACCAGCCTCACCACTTGATTCCAAAATCATTTAGAAGTAAACTTCTCTTATGCTTAATTCCCTTTTTAACCCTGATTCGATTGCCGTAATCGGAGCCTCGAGGGACCCTAAAAAGGTCGGCTATGCTGTGCTGAATAATCTGATACGGTTTGGCTACAAAGGCCAGATATATCCGGTAAATCCGTCAGGCGAAGAAATACTCGGGCTGAAGTCTTTTTCAAATCTGTCAGATATCGGGGGGAAGATTGCTCTTGCAGTAATTGCGGTCCCTGCTAAGTTTGTCCCTGAAACCATAATCAAAAGCGCTGATGCGGGAGCCGGGGCAGTGGTTATTTTAAGTGCAGGCTTTAAAGAAGCAGGCCCGGAAGGTGTAAGGCTTGAACAAGAGCTTGGGAAAATCAGCAGAGAACGTAATATCAGAATACTTGGCCCGAATTGCCTTGGCATCATAAACACATCAAATAATATGAATGCAACATTTGCAGCAGGAATGCTGCCTAAAGGGAAACTCGCTTTTTTTTCTCAGTCAGGCGCCCTTGGAATTGCAATACTGGACTGGGCAATCGGAAATAAAATAGGGTTTTCAAAATTCATAAGCCTCGGGAATAAAACTGACCTGAATGAGATAGATTTCATCGAGTATTTTATCAATGACCCTGAAACAGATATCATACTCGGATACATAGAAGATGTTGTTGATGGCAGAAGATTTTTAGAGATTGCCAAAAAAGCCACAAAAACAAAACCTGTAATCCTTTTAAAGTCAGGCGGCACAGAGGCAGGCGCGCGTGCGGCCTCTTCACATACAGGGGCATTGGCAGGCTCAGAAAACGCATTTGATGCAGCATTTAAACAGACCGGGGTCATAAGGGCGCAGGGCATTCAGGACCTTTTCGACACAGCGCTTGCCTTTTCCGGACAAAAGCTTCCGCAGGGAGACAGGCTGCTTATTATTACAAATGCAGGCGGTCCGGGGATAATTGCAGCAGACACAGCTGAAAAACTGGGACTAAAATTGCCGCAGATGACAAAAGATACAATAGAGTCCATTATAAAACTTTTGCCTCCAAATGCGTCACTTTATAATCCAGTGGATATAATTGGTGATGCAACATCAGAAAGATATGCTGTTGTACTGGATAAGGCAATCAATGATCCAAATGTTGACGGAATTATTGTGATACTCACACCGCAGGCAATGGTAGACGTGGAGAATACCGCAGAGATAGTTATCAACACATCAAAGAAAACAGACAGGCCAATAATAACATCCTTTATGGGCGAAATGAGGGTCAGGGGCTCGGTAGAAAAACTAAAAGCCAATTTCATCCCTAATTTTTCTTATCCGGAAACAGCAGTAAATGCATTCAAAAAACTCAGTGATTATAATTCATGGAGAAATCTTGAGGAAGAGAAGACACAAGCTTATTCATCAAATAGAGATATTATAAAAACCAGGATAAATGATCTTTTACAGGCAGGCAGATTTCAGGCAGGCGAAGATGATGCAATGGCATTACTTTCAGAATACGGGTTTATATTTCCCCGGCGGGCGTTGGCAAAGACATCAAAGGAGTCCTCTGATATGGCCTTAAGAATAGGATTTCCTGTTGTAATGAAGATTTCATCCCCTGACATACTTCATAAAACAGATGTTGGCGGAGTTAAGCTTAAGATAAACTCCAAGAAAGAGGCGGAGGATGCATTCATCGAAATTACATCAAACGCAAAAAGACTTATGCCTGATGCGTTCATAAACGGAGTAATGATATATGAGATGATTAAGTCAGGCAAAGAAGTAATTTTCGGCGTAACATTTGACAGGACCTTCGGGCATATGATTATGTTCGGGCTTGGCGGTATATATGTTGAGGTTTTAAAGGATGTATCCTTCAGGATAGCGCCTGTATCACGGAGAGAGGCATCAGCAATGGTGAGTGAGATAAAAACCAATGCGCTTTTAAAAGGCGCAAGAGGCGAGAAGCCGGTGGATATTGATTCCATAATTGATGGAATATTAAGGCTATCGGGTTTTGTGACGGATTTTCCAATAGTTCGCGAACTTGATATAAATCCATTGGTGGTTATGGAAAAAGGGGCCGTGGCCCTTGATGCAAGGATAATTTTTGAGAGGAAAGAATAAGAATTAAGGAGGAAAACATGATTCCAATATTTATAGCATCCACTAAAAGTTCTTCAGGAAAGACCTTTATTGCACTTGGACTTGCCATAAAGCTTATCGGGCAGGGATATAAAGTTGGTTACATAAAACCCATTGGTAAAACGCCTGTAAAAAAGGGCACAGATGTTTTTGATGCAGATGCAATTTTCATAAAAGAGGCATTGTCTCTACCGGATGAGTTAGATGTCATCTCACCTTTTGTCTTAAGCTATGAAACTCAGAATCTCATATTTCAGGGAAAAGTTAAAGACATTAGAAAACAGATAATGACCGCCTTTAAATCTTTGAAAAATAAAGATTTTGTCCTCGTGGGCGGTGGAGCTGACCTTTTCGACGGAGCAATTCTTAATATCAATACACTCAGCCTTTTGGAAGATATGAAAGCCCACGCCTTGGTAGTAGAATCGTGGACAGGAGATGTTTCTGCTGATTCTCTTTATGGTGCAGCACATATTTTAGGTGAAAGGTTTATGGGTGGAGTTATAAATAAGGTTCCTGTAAATTCGCTCAATCACGTTAAAGATACTGTGAGGCCATTTCTTGAGAAAAAAGGAATTAAGATATTCGGTGTCTTTCAAAAAGACAGCGTCCTTGAATCCTTTACAATAAGGCAGTTGAATGATGTGCTGAACGGTAAAGTTTTATGCTGTGAGGACAGGCTTGACGAGTTTGTTGAAAATTTTTCAATAGGCGCAATGGATGTTGACAGTGCGCTCAGTTATTTCAGAAGAATTCCAAATAAGGCAGTAATCACAGGCGCACACCGCTCTGACATACAGCTTGCTGCGATGGAGACATCAACAAAATGCATAATCCTTACGGGTGGACTTTATACAAATGATGTTGTCCTCGGCAAGGCACAGTCAAAGGGCATTCCTATAATCTCAGTGACGGATGATACGTTTACTACAGTTAACAGGATTGAGACCATACTGGGCAAGGCAAGAATAAGGGGAAAAGGGAAGATAGCTCGTGCAAAGGAATTGATTGATGCCGAGTTTGATATAAAGAGGTTTTTGAAGGCGCTTAAGACTTAGAGAGCAAAACATGCGCTGTTCGAGCTTTAAGCCTTCCTGTGTTACACTAAGATGTGGAAAAGTTATTGCAAAGGCTTACTGAGATTTACAGAGATATAGATAAGGCTTATAGCGAGGCGCAGGTACATTACAATTTCAGTTGCGAAGGCTGCGCTGACAACTGCTGTGCCACAAAATTCCATCACCATACAAATGCAGAAGAACTTTATCTTGCAGAGGGATTAAAAAAACTTGATGAAACTAAACAAAGAGAAATAATCTCCCGTGCAGAAGATGCTGTAAGAATACACAATTCTTCTGCAGCAGATATAAGGATAATGTGTCCCTTAAATGAAAATGGCTTATGTATCCCCTACGATCACCGTCCCATGATATGCAGGATTCACGGTGTGCCTTATGAACTTTTCAGAAATTTTAAGGTAGAAACCGGCGACGGGTGCTACAGATTTATTACAGAGAAAAAAGCTGAAGCAAAGGATTTCAGGATTAAACGCACAGGGTTTTATCTTGAGATAGCGCAGATTGAAAGGGAAGTAAGGGAGAAACTAAATTTTACCGGAAAATATAAAAAGACTACGGCAGAAATGGTTTTGAGTATCCATGGGAAAGACATTAAAGCAGGTTAATATTCAGGTAGAGGGAATCTCATGCACGGGCTGTGCTACTGACATAGAAACTATTCTGCGAAATACTGATGGCATTTTAGATGCAAAGGTAATTTATGCAACAGGAATGATAAAAATCGAATACGACCCTTCTGAAATCAAAACCGACCAGATCTTTTCCATCGTTAAAAAGATAGGGTTTAATATAAAGACTCTATAAATTTTAAAAGCCATTCGTTTGACCAAACCCGAGGCAATCTTTTAAAATCATCTTGAGCGAGAGTGGCGGAACTGGCAGACGCGCAGGACTTAGGATCCTGTGGGAGACCGTAGGGGTTCAACTCCCCTCTCTCGCACCAATATCCAACCCGCTATAAAAAGCGCAAAAGGGATCTTCCATCCCATTATTTAATTTAATAGACTTATAATATAATACACCTTGAAAAATATCAGATTATGAGTATTATATAGAAATAAATACCGCGGGGGATTTGATGTCGTTCAAATGTAAACACATGAAAGGTTGTTCAATGTATAATTTCATTACAACTTCCGTCAGGATAATCCAGTTGCAGCCATTTTTGAATGAATATTGCATGAACGCGGAAGAATACAAGGAATGCGCAAGATACAAAATTAAAGAGAAGGGGGGGAAATCTCCTGACAATCTTCTGCCTAACGGTAAAATACTAAAAATTTAGTCTTCTTTATCTATCTTACTCATATATTCTTCCCACTCTATCGGCAGCATGTGCTTCTTTTTGTTATTGCACTCTTTGCATGCAGGAACTACATTCCCCTTTGTAGATTTTCCACCGCGGATAATCGGCACTATGTGGTCCATAGTGAGATCTTTGGGTTTGAATTGTGTGTCGCAGAAATAACATTTGCCTTCAGCGCACTTTCTTTTCCACCACTGGGATTTTCTGAGTTCGCGGGCTTTCTCCCTCTCTCGCTTAATTTCCATTTCCGTCACCTCTGAACTGAAAGGTTCCATTCTATTTTTCAACCTCACTCCAGAGTATGCTCTTGTTTCTTCCATTATGCTTTGCGTAATAAAGTGCCTGGTCAGCTTTTTCAATAAGGTCTTCTTTGCTCTTTGCGTCACCTGGAGAAGTTGCTATCCCAATACTTAGCGTGATATTAAATGGTACGCCGTCTGCTGAAAAAGATGTATCCATGACTTTCGTTCTTAATCTTTCTGCGATATTTTGGGCTCCCTTGGTATCTGTCTTGGGCAGTATTGCAGCAAACTCTTCCCCCCCATACCTTGCTGGAATATCTATATCCCTTATTGTTTCCTTTATTATTTTTGACACGCCCTTTAAAACAAGGTCCCCTACAGGATGCCCATATGCATCATTTACCTTTTTGAAGAAATCAATATCTATCAGGAGCAGGGAAGTTGGTTCTGAGTGCCTGTTCAGTTCCTTGAATTTTTCCGATAGTTTTTCCTGAAAAATTCTGTGATTAAAAAGGGTTGTCAGGCCGTCGGTAGTCGCCAGTTTTTCTATTTCTGCATGCAATTTCGCATTTGCTATTGATGTTGATGCCTGGTTGCACATCACTTTAAGCAGCTCTCTCTGAAAAGTATCAAGAAAATCTTTTTTCCCGGAAAGCATCACAAACAGGCCAAGCAGTTTATTTTCGTATAGCAGAGGTAAGGCCAGAATAGAGCAAATATCTTCTGTCTTAAAGGGCATTACAGGAATTTGGTAGTTTGTCATATCAGCTATATATAGTTGTTGTATGTTTTCAACTGCCATATTGATAAACGTTCCCTTTAAATCAAATTGATTTTTCTTTTCCAGGATATTTCCTCTATGATGCATCAACTCAAACTTTTTCCCTTTTGCAATGAATAAAAATACCTGTGAAGATGCAATTTTGTCTGCACCTTCACACAGTTTTTCTGCAATTACATTTATATCAAGCGATGAAACCAGGTTAGCACTCTCCTCATTGAGTATCTTTAACCCGTTATAATCACGCGTTATTTTAGGGTATATCCTTTCTCTCTCAAGTATCCTGACAAGATAGGTAGTAAACATATGTACTGTCTTCCTTTCCGGCTCGCTGAAGGCTGTATATCTGGAACTGTCAACTGTTAAAACACCAACTAGTGCGGCGCCCTCCATTACGGCAATAGCGAGAACAGAAGCAATCTTCCCTTTTTTTATGTAGCCGATTTCCAATCTCTTTTCATTAACCTCTCCGGAGTAAAAGGTCTTTTTATCTTTCAGGCACGCGGCAATTATACCCTTGCCGGTAATAATGATATCGCCTTTTTTCTCAGTTGAACTTCTCAGCGTAAAATTGTTGTGGTGCGGTACAAAAAAATTCACTGAATCAGCAAGGACTGCCTGCTTAATCGTGAGAAGAAGTTCTTTTATCTCTTCATCTGTTTTAAGCATAGATGCAAAATAATGGGATATGGCTGCGTCACTGCCCGGTGATTCTATCACGGTTCCGGGCGCTATATCTCTTGCAGTGTCCTTAATTGTTTTCAGGGTAGCAAGCGCCTTTTCTTTTTCTTTCCGAAACCTGTTGAATATGAGAGAGGAAATTATGGCTGTTAACAGCAAGGAAATTGAAAAGGCTATCTCCTCATTGATGGTTCCCCTCGCAAGGAAAGCCTTCAACCCAAGGGATGTAATAAGAAGTGATAGTGGTATGATAGTTCCCCAGTTATAAAAAACTGCTATAGAGACAATAAAAGGGAAATAAGCAAGTTTCAGCCAGGACAAATTCAGGGAATGTATGAGCCCGGCATAAATTAATGCTATAGAAAAAAGAAACTCAATTGCAAAAAGTTTTCTTTTTTCTATGAAATGAAAAGTAGCGCATATTGCAAGAGTTAATGAAGCAAATGAAAACCATAGGTAAGGGAACAAAAGGTTTGTTGCATAGAAATCTTTAAATTGTCCAAGCCATAAGCCAAGCCACGTTAAGACAATAAAAAGAAGCGGGATGCCCCTTTTTATCCGGAAGCCCTGCCTTTTTTTATCTCTTCTTCCCTGAAAAACTTCTTGTATAGAATCTCCCACTCGGGACTCCCCTCAACTAATTTTTTTGAAAAGGACAGGAGTTTTTTTCTGACTACCAGATCTATATCTTCGCCAATTTTTAATTCATTGTTGACTATGCGTTTGATCTCGCGCCGCACCACTCCTTCCTCTTCATTGAGCGCTATCAAATCTCTGTCCATAAGCCCTTTCAGGAGTACATGCGTAAGATGGGATACCTTCTCTTCAGAGAGCATCATAATATCAGGTTTCTCTCCTTCACAAGTTTCTGTTTTGTAAGTTCAAAAAGCCTTCTGTAGTCGAGCCTGCTGTGCTCAATTTCAGGGCTATGTTTTTTCAGGATCTCTCTTACCTCATCATTAAGCCTGTCTTCTACCATGAGCTCTTCTACTATAATTTCTTCAGCGCCGGCAAACAGTTTGTCCATCGTGACGCGAGGCTCAATAAGATCCTTGGCGACAATGCCGTCGATAACCTTCCTGTTTAACAGCGTCACCCACGTTTTGGGGATTCTCATGGCTTATTTTTCTACGAAAGAAAGGAGAGCTATGTTCCTTGCCCTTTTTATCGCTTCGTTCAAATCTCTTTGATGCTTTGCACATGCTCCCGTCATCCGCCTTGGAAGGATTTTCCCCTTGTCTGTCAGATAGTGTTTTAATGTTTTTGTGTCTTTATAATCCAAAAATTTTACTTTTTCTGCACAGAATCTACAAAATTTTTTTCTTTGAACTCTTCGCGGCTGCAATATATTCTCCTTTCTTAATTTTAAGTGTCAGTTGTTAAAAAGGCTCTGAATCCGTTGTCTCTTCCGGTGGAACAGCATCTCGTAGAGTCGAGTCTACGACATCCCCTGCACTAGAATCTTCTGCTCCCCCCTCACTCTGCGCCGAAGACCTCTTTGACAGGAATCTAACTGAATTGGCAACAACCTCGAATTTGCTCCTCTGCTGCCCTTCAGACTCCCACCTTCTCTCCTGCAGTCTTCCTTCAACAAGCACAGACTTCCCCTTGCTAAGATACTGGCCTACATTTTCAGCCTGTTTGCCAAAAACAACGATACTGATGAAAAGTGTTTCGTCTTTGAATTCGCCTTGATGCTTTATCTTGGAGTTTACAGCTATTCTGAATGAGGCAACTGCAGTCCCCTGTGGTGTATATCTAAGTTCAGGGTCTTTCGTTAAATTTCCTACCAATATTACTTTGTTATACATTTAGGCCTCGCTTTTTGGCTCTGCTTTTTCCGCAGAAACAGGTGCGCCTGCTCCGGCAGAAATTGACTGCAATACTGCTTCGCTCTGTTTTTTCGGTAACTTTAAAACCATATATTTCACTACAGGATCAAAGACTTTGTAGTAATCCTCGAGCTTTCTTATTGCTTGTGATGGGGATTTAAAGAAAAGAAGAAGATAAAATCCTTTGTTTTGCTTCTCAATCTCGTAGGCAAGCTTTCTTCTGCCCCATACATCAACCTTGAGTATTTCACCGCCGGAACTTGTTATGAGGTCTTTTATTTTTCCTGAGGCAGCTTCGATCTCTTCGTCAGAGAGCGATGCATTAATGATAATAATATTTTCATAGATGTTCATTCGAACACCTCCTTATGGATTTATCCCGACACGTCGGGATTTTTAGCCCTACCCTAAAAAGAGAGAGCAAGGAGTCAATATTTATAACACAGGAAGCTAAATAAAATCAACTGACCGGGGTCTCGTGTACCAGCTTAAAGATTTGACAAGCTGGCTGTTTGTTCCACGTGGAACAATTTGAAGATCAAAAGGTATGCAATATCCCTATCCCGAACCTCACAGGTATATTGTGCTGCTTGCGCTGTTTTTCGAACAAATAAAGCTTTTTGCTTTTTAATAGATACCCACGCCTTTACAGGCGTGGTGCTTGTTGGAACAAACTTCGTTTGTCCCGATGGGAATCTGCTCTCATCCCCGCCTTTACAGGCGGGGAGTTCCCGCTATATTAAAGGATATGGATATTGTGTCTCTCCGAGCTGGCGGATTTTTTTGCCGAGAATCTCACCGACAACCACAACCTCTCTGCCCCTGGCATATATAACCGTGTCAAGGTAGCCGTCATAAAGAATAAGAAATCTTCCATGCGATATGTCTGTATCCTTTGGTTCTCCTCTGTAATCTAATTCCTTCTCTACCACTTCAAGATAAGTGTCTTCGTCAGTATTTTTTGAGCTGGCAATTACCCCTCCGAGCATAACAATCTTTCCCTTGTGCACATCAGGGTCTTTGAATAGAGCAGCGGTTGTGAGGTCTTTGTCCACGATTTCTATTAATTCCTTAGAAACTACATGACCGCAACCGGAAAGAAGTGCCATGATAACAACTATCAAAATTATTTTCCCCATGCAGTATTATACCGTGTTTCATTGGATTTAATGATAGCGATAAACCGCCTATGCCTTATGCAGATTATCCTTTAAGAAGAATCTCTGTCAGTTTCTTTGAATACCTTTGGCTTTCTGAATCGTCTGTTAATATTTCTATATCTGACGGTCCTGTTACGCCAAGGCCAAGTTCAACTGCCCTTGCAATCTGCTCCTGCTCAAATATCTTTTTAGACATGATTGCGCGATTGCTTCCGAGCTCTTTCAATACAGCCAGTCCAACTGCATCTATCGCAACCCTGTCAGTTCCGGCAAGTATTACATCAGCCTTTTTCTTGGTTCCATGCATCGGGCCTCCGTCAACAAATGCCTCAATGCCGTCAAGAAGTATTAGAGACGGATTATAAGCCTGATTTATCTCTGCGATCATTTTCCTCATGCTTAAAGGTGATGTATGCAATTCTGTCATATTCTTCTTATGGGTTATGCCGACAGACAACTTTAGAGACATTGTAAACACTCCTCCAAAGCCATGAGTCTTAAGGCAGCATGTTGCAACTGTGCACTTTGAGTCAAGGATTGGTTTGGCTACATAAAAACCGTTCCTCCAGTGGCTTTTTTCAGGTTTTATCTTTATCCAGCCATCTGAAGAAAGTTCTTCAAAATTAATGAGCCCAACATCATACTCTTTACAGATTTCATCTATACTTTTTTCTTTTATAACACTGTTTGTCTCCGGGGGACCGCTTCTTTCGCCGATAGTAATGCTTTTGGCGCCCATTTTTTTGAGACATAAAATTAAATTGCTAAGCGTATCATTATGTGTAGAGCCGGGGAACGGGTCTGCTGTATTGAAGTTAGGCTTAAGAAGTACGTCTTGTCCATTAACAGGGTTTATTTCCAGGAGAGTTAGCGCTCTTTGAATGCCTGACGCCCTCTCGGATGTTTTTATCAAAGAAATCTTTGATTTATTATTTCCAGGGACTCGTTTCATTGTTACATTTCCTGAAATGTTTCCACCTCGCTTTGACAGGGCAGATAGCATACTGCCCGTGGCCCCTATCATAAACTCGCGCCTGTTAATCATCTGCCCCTGCTATTCCCATTCTGCTTTCACAGCATTAATTATATCGCGTCTTAGGCCGCTATGCCATAAATACAAAGATTGCTGCCAGCCATTTTACACCCGAACTGCAGAGCGAACAAATGATAAAAATTGTTCCACGTGGAACAATTTGCAGTTCACTGCCCCAAAGAAGAATGGCTTTTTACAAAATCTTCGATTAACTGAATTGAAACATCGCTAATAGTTGTGAATTTTATTCCGTACTGGCAGGCATCTTCTGTTGGCTTTTTAATCGTCCTGACAATCTCACCCGTAACGGAAATAGCAGAAGCTCCCGGCAGGAAGAAAGAGCAGTTAACAATATCTTCTATATTGAGCACCTTGGGGGTCTCTATTAGAAGACCTGCTGTGCTTATATTTATCGAGGTAGCAGAAAACTTTGCGTGTTCTTTTTCCCCGTTAACGCTTAAATTTACAAACACCCTGTAAGCCTTTCGGATTGCAACCCCGAGTAGGGCGGTTGCCTTCTCAAGAAGAATCTTTGGTTTAATGGGTTTTGTAATATAATCATTCGAGCCGCATTTTTTACATCTTGCAATGTCAGTTTCTCTCGGCCTTGTTACCATGAGAATTGAAACAAACTTCAAGTCAGGGTCTTTACGGACTATGGAGCAGAGCTCATCTCCGGTCATGGACGGCATATCAAGGTCAACTACCATTAAGTCTACTTTAACATTCTTATGAATAGAGAGGGCCTCCGATCCGGATGTTGCTGTAAATATATGAACATCTGATCTGCTTAAAATATTTTTTTCCTCCTCTATAAAAGGTTTTAGGTCATCAACAATAAGTATCTTTCTCAAGCGTAGCTCCTTTAGATAAATAGTCCACTGAGTTATTCAACGGGCAGTTATTATTATACTATAAATATGTGCCGGCAATACGAGAAACTCTTTTTTTGACAAATCTATGCTGCTTCATGTATAATTGTAATTGAGAATCAGTTGCAATACAAAAAATATTCAAAGCAAAGGATTAAACTAAGAAAGCATGGGCATATCCAATAAAATTATTCTTGTCGGCAATCCCAATGTCGGCAAGAGCGTAATATTCGGGCTGCTTACAAACAAATATGTAACTGTATCAAATTATCCAGGCACAACCGTTGAGATTTCTTATGGGGATATGCTGCTTGAAGGTAAAAAATATCTTATTGTTGATACGCCGGGCGTTAACAGCCTTGTGCCCATGAGTGAAGATGAAAAGGTTACAAGAGACATTTTCTTGAAGGAGCGGCCCTTTACTGTGGTACAAGTTGCTGATACAAAAAATATAAGGAGATCTCTCCTTATAACGCTGCAGATAGCAGAGATGGGGTTGCCTTTAATACTCGTTCTAAATATGGAGGATGAGGCAAGGGACAGGGGAATTATCATAGATATCAACCAGCTTAAAACTCTTATGGGCGTCGAGGCGGTAAGCACCATAGCCCCTCAAAGAAAAGGTTTAAAAGATATTAAAGCTGCTATCCCGACTCCGGCTATCCCAACCATTAAAATTAAATATCTCCCCATCATAGAGGAATATATCGGGAAGATAACAGCCCTTTTGCCGCAGTTTAGCGTGTCAAGAAGGGCGCTGTCCGTCATGATTCTTTCGGACGATGAAAGCCTGAAAGAATGGTTAATTACTAATCTTAATCCAAAGGCCATAAAAGAGATTGAAATCCTGAGAGACGACTGTCAGTCAAAGGTGAAAGAACCAATAAGCCTCTTAATCAACCAGCGGCGTCTTGATATTGCAGATGAAATAACTGCTAAAGTCTTTAAGAAAATTCCTGCAGAAGGTGGGAAGTTATTGTCTTTTATTGGAAGGATAAGCATGCACCCATTGTGGGGCATACCATTGTTACTATTGGTGCTTTATGGACTTTATGCTTTTGTAGGCATATTTGGCGCAGGAACCCTTGTTAATTTTTTTGAAAAAATAATTTTTGGAAGATACGTAAACCCGATGATTACAAAAGTAGTTCAATTAATAATACCTGTTGGTCTTATTCAGCAAATGCTTATTGGCGAATATGGTCTTTTTACTGTTGCCCTCACTTATGCTATAGCCATAATACTGCCTATTACTGCCACTTTCTTTATTGCATTTGCCATTCTCGAAGACAGCGGTTATTTACCGCGCCTTGCGATAATGAGCAATAGAGTATTTAACATCATGGGGCTTAATGGCAAGGCTGTACTGCCGATGGTCCTGGGTCTTGGATGCGGAACCATGGCGGTTATGACGTCAAGGATACTTGAAACAAAAAGAGAACGGCTGATAATAACATTTTTGCTTGCCCTTGCTGTGCCTTGCTCTGCACAGCTCGGTGTAATACTTGGGATGCTCGGGGCGTTATCCTTTAAGGCAACCCTTGTATGGTCAGGAACCGTCATGGGAACGCTTCTATTTTCCGGATATCTCGCATCAAAAGTTATAAGAGGCGAGAAAACAGAATTCTTTCTCGAAATTCCTCCGATAAGAAAACCGAACCTAATGAATATTCTTGTAAAGACATTAGGACGGATTGAGTGGTACCTTAAAGAGGCTGTCCCTCTGTTCATTCTCGGGACATTTATACTCTTTGCATTGCATAAATTTAATTTTCTTAATACTCTTGAGGCCATAGCCTCTCCTGTGGTAGTAAGTCTTCTGGGATTACCTGAAAAAACAACAGAGTCTTTTATTCTCGGATTTTTAAGAAGGGATTACGGCGCAGCAGGCCTTTTTGCAATGGCAGAAAAAGGAATGCTTACCCCGGTTCAGTCTGTTGTAAGTCTTGTGACAATAACGCTTTTTATTCCTTGTCTTGCAAACTTTTTTATGATAATAAAAGAAAGAGGGATTAAAACAGCATTAAGTATTATAGCAATAGTTTTTCCGGCAGCTTTTTTGGGCGGGGGGATACTGAACTGGATTCTAAGGACATTTAATGTAACGTTCTAAAAGATGAAACAGATGGAAGATAAAATTTTCAAAGAATTCCTTGAGAAAAAGGGGCTTAAGTTTACAAAGGAACGAGCAGCTGTTCTTAAAGATGTATTCTCTACCCACAATCACTTTGACCCTGATGAACTTTTAATAAAGATGAGGAAAAAGGGAATAAGGGTATCAAAGGCTTCTATTTACAGGACGCTTCCGCTGCTTCTTGAATGCGGTCTTGTTGAACAGGTTGAAAAAATGGATAAGCATGCACACTATGAACATACCTTTGGCCATGGGCATCATGATCATCTAATATGCATAAAGTGTGGCAGAATAATATCGCTTTTTTCTGAAAAACTTGAGAGGTTGCAGGAAAAACTCTGTAAAAAAGAAACCTTCAGAAGCATTTCGCATACTCTTGAAATAAGAGGATATTGCTCGAAATGCAATGCTAAACTTAAATAACCGCTATCCCGATAACCACACAAAAAGTAAAAAGCCCAACATCTCTGTTGGGCTTTTTAAATCTTAATCTGGCAGCGACCTACTTTCCCAGGACCTCGCGGTCCAAGTATCATCGGCCCTGGAGGGCTTAACTTCCGTGTTCGGGATGGGAACGGGTGTTGCCCCTCCGGCAACGCTACCAGAAACTCTATTTCTGGAAAGTGTTATTACACTAACACTAAACAAATTAAAAAATCAAGTGGAGGTGAACGGGATCGAACCGATGACCTCCTGGTTGCAAACCAGGCGCTCTCCCAGCTGAGCTACACCCCCTATGGTGGGCCTAGGTGGAATCGAACCAACGACCTCGCGCTTATCAGGCGCGCGCTCTAACCATCTGAGCTATAGGCCCATAAATACTACCCACCCCGGCCATTGATATTTCCAAACTTGATACTTTAGCACAGGCCTGGTGTAATAAGGCATCTCAAGCGCTGTTTTAAACAAATAAGCTTTGGAAAAATAAAATAACTTAAATTACCAACCCCTGTCAAGTTTAAGAAAACTTTTCCCCACGCAGCTGACTTTAACAAGCGCCAAGTTTAGACCTGGGCATTGATGTTTTTTTAACAACTGGGTAAACTTAATCTTCATGAAAAAAAGACTGCAGGACATCTTACAGGAGACATTCAAAAGTCTTGGGATTTCTTTTTCCGGGGTAGATATAGAACTACCAAAAGAAGAATCTCATGGAGACCTTGCAACGCCTGTTGCGATGTCCTTATCAAAAACTCTTAAGAAACCGCCAAGAAAGATTGCAGAGGAAATTATACATTCCATCTCAGAAAAGGATACCTTTGAGAAAATAGAAATTGCAGGGCCTGGTTTTATCAATTTCACGTTTTCAAAAGCATATTTATATTCAGAGATGAACGCTCTCATGAGAGATGGTTTAGTATTTTTGAGGTCTGATATAGGGAAGGGCAGGAGAGTTCAGGTTGAATTTGTAAGTGCCAATCCAACAGGCCCGTTACATCTTGGGCATGGCAGAGGCGCTGCTGTTGGGAATGCATTATCCAATCTCCTGAAGGCAGGCGGATATAAAGTGGAAAAGGAATTTTATGTAAATGATGCAGGCAGGCAGGTGAGGCTGCTGGGCATGTCTGTATTCGCAAAATACAAGCAGTTGTCAGGAATGGATTATCCTTTCCCTGAGGATGGCTATAGAGGTGACTACGTAGAAGAACTGGCAAAAGAGCTTAAAATTGCCTATGAAGAACAATTTCTGAAAATGGAATTCGATGAGGTTGCAGAAAAATTCATAGATAGTTCATACAAAAAAATGCTTGCCCTTATTAAAAAAGACCTTGAGAATTTTGGGGTTTACTTCGACTCGTGGCAGAGCGAACGCGGACTCTACGAAGAAGATGAAGTGCAACAAGCAATAAAGGATCTGAAGGAGCGCGGATATATCTATGAAAAAGAAGGCGCCACGTGGTTTACATCAACAAGTTTTGGCGATGACAAGGATAGGGTCATAATCAAAAAAGATGGTGAATATACATATTTTGCTCCTGACATCGCATACCACAGAAAAAAAATTGAGAAAAAATTTGATGAGCTCATAGATATATGGGGAGCTGACCATCATGGATATATTCCGAGAATTCAGGCAGTTATCCAGGCACTGGGTTATCCAAAGGAAAGCCTCAGGGTTTTGCTTGTTCAGATGGTATCGCTTCTCAGGGGCGGCAAGCCTGTCCAGATGTCAAAAAGGGCAGGAGAGTTTGTAACTCTGAAAGAAGTGGTCGAAGAGGTTGGCGCAGATACAACAAAATTCATATTCCTCACGAGGCGCCCTGACAGCCATCTTGAATTTGACCTTGAGGTTGCAAAGGCTCAGTCTGCAGAAAACCCGGTTTTTTATGTACAGTATGCAAATGCCCGCATAAACAGCATATTTGCTCATGCTAAAGAGCAGGGGATTGATATCGATAAACTTAAAAACGCGGATTTGAGTTTATTAAATACCCATGAGGAGCTAAGGATAATAAAAAAACTTCTTACCTATCCAATGGTATTTGAGGGCGCTGTCATTGCACATGAGCCGCACAGAATTACATTTTATCTTCAGGAGCTTGCAGGTATATTTCATCCTTACTATCACAAATACAAAGTGGTAACGACTGACATGAATCTTACTCTGGCAAGGCTTGCACTATGCGAGGCCATAAGGATTGTCCTGAAAGATGGGTTTGAGATATTGGGACTGAGCGCGCCTGAGAGGATGTAGATTGTCTCTTCTTAATTTTCTGTGATATTATAAAAACAACATGGAGGCAGTATGCAGAAAAAAGAAGCTATAAGGTATCTTGAAAATGCAAAAGAGATTTTAGGGAAGTCTCCCATCGAAGATAACAGATATACTGACGTCAAATATGTAAAGTCTGCCTGCGGTGTTGCCTATCTTGGAGTATTAAAGGCCATTGACGAATACCTGTTGAAAAGAGGGCTTTCCAAAAAAGAACTGCCTAAAAAAATTGAGGAGTACGAAAAAGCGTTGCAGAAATATTTGTCAATACATAATGGCAAATTAACAAAAGAATTCAGCACGCTTTATGATGAACTGCACATTGCAGGATATTACAGAGGAAACTTGCATCACGTTGATGCCGTAAAAAGCATCCTCAAGGCTGCTAAGGCGTTTATTGATAAGGT
>CAKKPR010000255.1 GCA_919901705.1 Thermodesulfovibrionales bacterium
CCAATCCCTATTAATGTAAACATATTAAGATTGCGGGTCATAAGAGATTGCCAGCAGCGAACAAAAAACGGCCATCCGGCCCAGAGAACAACAGGCGTGGTAAGGAAAAGTTCCATCCACTTCATTACTTCATGTGAGATTAAACTTTCAAGTGAAAGGCCCGGGATGAGGCCTCTCATTGCAATGAGAACCAGGGGTATTGTAAGAATCACTCCGGCCCAGAAGCGTCTTGTCATGTCAACAAGTTCAGGGTTTTCTTCCTCTCCGGAGACAGTCTTTGGTTCAAGTGCCATTCCGCATTTTGGACAAGCTCCGGGAGAATCACTGACAACTTCAGGATGCATCGGGCATGTCCATTCGGTTTTGGTCACAGTCAACAAAGGAACGAGAGGTTCAAGAGCCATACCGCAGATCGGGCAAGCTCCGGGTTTATCCCGTATGATTTCAGGGTCCATCGGGCATGTATATTTTGTGACTTTATCAGTCTCCTTTGCCATCGGCATCATCAACGAAAAAGATGGAACTGCCTTCTTGCCGATAAATGTCTCCGGATTTTTATCAAAATCCTCTTTGCACGGCTTCGAGCAGAAAAAATAGGTATTGCCTTTATATGTGGATGTTGCAACAGCATCTTTATCTTCTATTGTCATCTTGCATACAGGGTCTGTAACTTCCATCTCTCCTCCTGACAAATTATCCTTTAATTTCTATGACAGCCCCAAACAGTCCTTTCGCCAGGTACAATTAATCTGGTCACAGTATCCGGAAGTTGCAGAACCAAAACAATCAAAATTACCCTCTGCCCTCTGGATCGCCTGAATCAGTTCAGGTTTTTTCAGATTAGCCGCCTTAACGCCTTTCGCTTTTGCAATTGCTTTTATCTTTTCTATCTTCATTTCCCACCTCCGTAACAAAATTAAAACGTATAATAATCATCTCACCTTTTCATTTGTTTGGCAAGGAATTATATCAAGCTGGCGCCGGAATGTTGAATCTCAGGGCTGATTTTTTTAGAGGCAGATATTTTTAATTACTGCACGGCACAGTAGCCGGCATCATAATCAAGAAGTTCCCTGATTGTCGGATTATCACCGCAGACAGGGCAATTGGGATTCTTGAGGACCTTAATACGCCTGAATGTTGTTTTTAAGGCATCGTATATCAAGAGGGTGTTCTTTAAAGGGTCACCCTTTCCAAGTATCAGCTTTATAACTTCGATAGCCTGCAGCGAACCAACAACACCGGGAATAGCTCCAATCACACCTGCCTCCTGACACGAGGGGACAAGGCCCGGAGGCGGCATCTCTTCGAAGAGACACCTGTAGCAATGGCCTTCACCCGGGACAATTGTTGTAACATGGCCTTCAAATTTTAATATTGCGCCGCTTACCAAAGGCTTTTTTGCCATTACACATGCATCATTAACAAGGTATCTTGTCGGGAAATTATCACTGCCGTCAACTACAATATCGTAGTCTCTTATCAGGTCCAGAATATTATCCTTTGAAATTCTCTCTTTAATGCCTATAACTCTGACATCCGGATTTAATGCCTCAAAGGTAGCCTTTGCAGAATCAATTTTATACATGCCAATAGTTTTAGTGCTGTGAGCTATCTGCCTTTGAAGATTGCTTAACTCAACCGAATCATTGTCTATAATCCCAAGGGTGCCGACACCCGCAGCAGTCAGATAATAGCCGACAGGACATCCAAGGCCCCCTGCTCCGACAATGAATACCTTTGCACCGAGAAGCTTTCTCTGTCCCTTTCCACCCACCTCGGGGAGTATTATATGACGGCTATAGCGTTGTAATTGATCTTCTGTAAAATCCACTATTTTATTCCTTTTCTTTTCTTATGACCAACACCCAATCCGTATCATTAATCTTTTCAACCTTAAGGACCTTTTGGCCATGGTCTTCCATTGATTTGGGTATGCTCCTTGATGCCTCCTCGTAGTCAAGCAGTATCTCAATAACCTGCCCTATTTCCATATCCTCTACGGCAAGTTTCGCCTTTACAAACGTGTAAGGGCATACAAGGCCTTTTATATTAATTTTCCTGTCTGGTTTAATATCTTCTTCCATCACTTAGCTCTCTTTCTAAGTTTATAATATCCTGGCTGACAAAATCCACTTTTTAGCAAAAATTGATCATATAACAGGTTTTTACGGAGCATTTAAAAAATATATGGAGATTGCAAAATAAAAGGAAAGGATTGTATCCAATAAAAACTAATGGCGGAGATTTCCACCTCCGCCATTAATAATTAACCGATTAATAACCAGGAGCTTTTTTCTCTGCCGGCTTCTTCTCTGCTGCAGGCTTCTTCTCATCAGCCTTTTTCTCTGTTGCAGGCTTTTCTTCTGCTTTCTTATCTTTTTTCTTGGACTTCTTGTCTGCCTTCTTGTCTGCCTTCTTCTCCTCAGCCTTCTTCTCAGGGGTTGCATCTTTCTTTGCAGGCTCAGCCTTCTTCTCTCCTGCTGCTGCAGGAGCGGCCTTCTCTACTGCAAAAGATACCGCAGTAATTGCAAAAACAAAAAGAACTGCTACTACTAATGCTATAATTTTCTTCATTATTGATTCACCTCCTTTCTTTTAACGAGCTATTCAGTATACAAAAATCACGCCACCCTAACTGCCCTATTTTAAAGCCTTTTACCTGCCAGAATATCCTTAAAACAGGAACCATACCCTCTTTCAGGAAGGTTTCTCCTGATTTAATACGGTATTACCGCATCATATCCTGTTAAGGCACGGGCGATCTCTTCATTAGTCTTCTGCTCAAACTTGTTCTCAGGATTATTAGAAAATATCTTGACATCCAGGTCGCCAAGCATTTCCACATTAGGGTCAATACTTTCACTGGATTCGAGTTTTTTGTCCATGAGGAATACATTCACCTCATCATCGGCAAGTGTCAGGCCGACTGCCATTCTGAATCCCTCAACCTGATTGTCTTTTATAAACACTGCAACCTTCTTTACCATCTTACCCTCCGATATATATATTTTTGGGTGCTTTCAACTGCACCTAAACCAAAATTAAGCGTCCTTTTTTTAGCATAAAAAACAATAAATAGTCAAGAATAATTATCATTTATTTATGCAGACGCCTTTATCTTCACCAATGCCTCTTTTGCTGCAATGGTCTCTGCCTCTTTTTTGCTTCTGCCCATGCCCCTGCCGAATTTACCGCCTTTGATAAAAACATCGATTGTAAACATTTTCTTATGCTCTTCGCCTTCCTGTTTTACCATTTTATATTGAGGCAGGACACCAAATTTTATCTGACTTTCTTCCTGAAGGTCTGTCTTGAAATCAAAAAACTGTTCAGATGATGTTGCTGCATCAATTTTATCTGTTAAAAGCCGCAGTATTACATCCCTTGCACTTTCATAACCTCCGTCAAAATATATCGCGCCAAATACAGCCTCCATCGCATCCGCAAGGATGGATTTTTTCCCCCTTCCGCCTGTTTCTTCCTCGCCCTTCCCAAGCCTCAGATACTTCCCGAGCGATATATCGGCTGCAATATCAGACAGGACAGACTCTTTAACAAGATACGATTTTATCTTCGACATTGTTGATTCAGGGTAATTTTTATCAGATTTAAAAAGAAATTCCACAACGACAAGGCCGAGGACAGAATCTCCGAGAAACTCAAGCCGCTCATTATATAAAAGGGCTTTCACAGGATTTTCGTGATGAAACGACGTATGTGTAATGGCCTCTGAAAGAAGGCCTTTATTCCTGAAATAATATCTGAGAGCGCCTTCCAGACCTGTAATATCTTGCTTTGACATCGTCAAATATAATACACTTGTAAGCATTAATGTCAACCCCGTTAGAAGGTTTGGACGGGGACGGGGTCACTATGACTGATACGGCTTTTCTTGAAAACATCAGCAGCATATATAAAAAAATGTCGCATGCTGCAATGAGGGCAGGAAGAAATCCTGAAGATATCAAACTCATTGCTGTAACAAAGACCGTGAGCATTGAAAGGGTCAAACAGGCAGTGGATGCAGGCTTGAGGATATTTGGAGAAAGCCGGGTGCAGGAAGCTCAAAAGAAAGTTATGAGCAATGAGCTAAGGGCCATGAGCGAAAGTCTCAGTTGGCACTTGATAGGGCACTTGCAGAAGAACAAGGCAAAGGCAGCTGTTGAGCTGTTTGATTTGATTCACTCTGTTGATTCAGTAGAGCTGGCAGAAGCCATTAATAAATATGCTGAAAAGCTTGGCAAGACACAGGAAATTCTTATTCAAGTAAAACTTTCAATGGAGACTGCTAAACATGGTATTTTAAAAGATAATCTTATTAGCTTGCTTGATGGGATTAAGAAGATGGAACACCTGGAAGTAAAAGGGCTGATGACGATACCGCCATACTTTGATGAGCCTGGAATGGCAAGGCCTTATTTTAAGGAAACAAGGAGGCTCAGGGACGAGGCAGAGATGAACGGGTTTAAGCTTCCGGAATTATCCATGGGAATGACAAATGATTTTGAAGTTGCAATAGAGGAAGGGGCAACAATGGTAAGAATAGGGACTGCAATATTTGGAGACAGGACATAGAATGAATTGGAGGTTTTCATGATTGGTTTCATCGGCGGCGGGAACATGGCAGAGGCTCTGATAAAAGGGATTGTAAGCGGTCAGCAATCAGCGGTCAGCAATCAGCAAAAGAAAATCTTTGTTTCAGAGCCCAGGGAAGAGAGAAGACAATACCTTGAAGAGACATACGGTGTAAAGACCACAGATAAAAATACTGATGTGGTTTCAGCCTCTGATATCATAATCCTGGCTGTAAAGCCCCAGAACATGGAACAGGCGCTTGATAACATAAAAGACAGTGTAACCGAAGACAAGACAGTGGTGTCAATAGCCGCAGGGATAACGCTTTCATATCTACAATCAAGGCTAAAGACCAAGAAACTGATACGCGTTATGCCTAACACCCCTGCCCTTGTTCAGGAAGGCATGTCTGTCATGTCCTTATGCGAATGCTTCCCTGATAAAGATATTGCCCCTGTCAGGGAAATACTCATGTCAATCGGCAAGGTGCTTGTTATGCCTGAAAAATATATGAATGCAGTGACTGCATTATCAGGAAGCGGCCCGGCCTTCATAGCATTCTTTGCAGAGGCAATGATAGAAGCCGGGATAAAATCAGGCCTCAGCAGGGGCCATGCTGCTGAACTCGTTGTCCAGACATTATTAGGCACCGCAAAAATCCTTGACACAGGTCTGTCACCTGATGAGCTCAGGGAGATGGTGACATCGCCCGGGGGCACAACAGCAGCAGGCCTAAAGGTATTTAACGAAAAAGGCCTCACGGATATAGTTATAACTGCAATGGAAGCAGCTATAAAAAGGGCGGAAGAATTAGGTCAAGGACTCGTCGGAGACTCTACGAGGAGGAGAGAATAGTGTTTATACTTGCTAACCTGATTTTGGCAATTGCAAATATACTTGATGTGCTGCTGGGCGTTTACAAGTGGGTTATAATAATCGCTGCTCTGATAAGCTGGGTAAATCCCGATCCATATAATCCCATTGTAAAATTTCTTTATTCAGTAACAGAACCTGTGTTCAGGCCCATAAGAAGACTTATCGGCTACAGGCTCGGGCCGATTGATATTTCCCCTTTAGTAGTGATTCTTGCTATTATATTTGCGCAGAGTTTTTTAATAAGGTCTTTAATAGAATTTGCCTATAAATTGAAAGGAGGGAATATTGCTCTATGAGAATCACTCCGCTTGACATTCAGCAAAAACAGTTCCCGATGAAATTCAGGGGTTTCGATGTTGAAGAGGTCTATGCATTCCTTGAGGTAGTGCGTGAAGAGATGGAAGAACTGCTCAGGGAGAACGCATCCCTTAAAGAAACTGCCCAAAGGGCTGAAAACCAGATTAAGGAACACAAGGACATGGAGTCCACACTTAGAGAAACACTCATAACAGCCCAGAACATGGTTGAAGACTACAAGACAAATGCAAGAAAAGAGGCAGAGCTGCTGGTAAAAGAGGCAGAATTAAAATCAGACTCGATGATGAAAGATGCACAGGAAAAGGTCATCAAGATTCACGAGGATATTGTTGACTTAAAAGGAATCAGACGCCATTTTAAAGAGGAACTCAAGAGGCTTATTGAGAGCCATATGAAGATGCTCGAATTTGATAAGGAAAGAGAAGGTGAAGGCTCAGAAAGCCTGCGCAGGGAAGAAGAATGAAAAGGGGAAGAGAAGGTGAAATATAACGCCCTCAAGGGTGTACATGACATATTCCCGCCTGACATATATATCTGGCAGAAAGTAGAATCAGCGGCAGAGGAAGTATTTTCGGCATACGGCTTTCAGGAGATAAGAGTCCCCATTATAGAAGCAACCGATATATTCACAAGGAGCATCGGCGAGACAACAGACATAGTTGAAAAAGAGATGTACACATTCCCTGACAAGGCCGGCAGGAGTATTACGCTGAGGCCTGAGGGAACAGCCCCTGTTGTAAGAAGTTATATTGAAAATCATCTCTATAATCAGCCCTCCCCTCAGAAATTTTTTTACTCGGGCCCCATGTTCAGATATGAAAGGCCTCAAAAAGGCAGGTTCAGGCAGTTCTATCAGATAGGGGCAGAGGCCTTCGGCGCAGCAGAACCAAAACTCGACGCAGAGATAATCTCGATGTTAAAACTTTTTCTGGAAAGACTTGAACTTAAAGAACTGAATTTTGAGGTCAACTCCATAGGCTGTGAAAAATGCAGGCCTGACTATAAAAAGGCATTATCTGATTTTTTTTCGAATAAAATCTCAGGTTTGTGCCCTGATTGCAACAGGAGATATACTCATAATCCCTTACGAATCCTTGACTGCAAGGTTGACGCCTGTATCGAACTGAGAAAAAATGCGCCGCAAGTCACAAATCACCTGTGCGGAGACTGCAAAGAACACTTCGAGGGATTTCAATCATTATTAAAACTTCTCAACATCTCTTATGTGATTAACCCCAATATGGTCAGGGGGCTTGATTATTACACAAGGACAACATTTGAGGTGACAAGCCCCGAGCAGCTCGGGGGCAGCCAGAAGGCAGTTGCAGCAGGAGGCAGATATGACAGGCTTGTTGAAGAATTCGGCGGGCCTCCGACACCGGCAATAGGTTTTGCAATAGGCATGGAAAGGCTTGTCGAGATACTCCGGAATCAGAACTCCGGGCTTCATTCCGGGCCAAAGGCATTTTTTGCTGCAATCGGCCCGAAGGCAGATACAGAAGGTTTTTTAATTGCAGAGAAACTGAGGGCCAAAGGCATCAATGTGGAACTTGGCTATGGCAATGCATCTTTGAAAAGCCAGCTGAGAAGGGCAGATAAATTAAAGGCAGATTATGTTTTCATCATAGGCGACGATGAATTAAAATCCGGCAGGATTAAGTGGAAAAATCTCAAAGACAGTTCGCAGGGAGAGATTGGGATTGAAGCAATTTCGGAATTTGAAGGTCTGTACAAATAATCCGCCTCCAGGCATACCACCAACCCGTTTAACAACCCGTATAAATGCCGGTGCCATCCATAGCACATTTCATAAAGGAAGATGACGATAGATATTCACTCCTGGTATTTGCCCGAAATGTTTATCGAGGGTGAAGATTTGGAGACTGTGTTCTATGGCAAGTGATGCAATGGCAATATCGGTTAAAGGTAAATTTAACCCTTTTCTTCTCAGGCCAAGAGCAATTCTGCCGGCCATTATCCATGTGCTGGTTGTCACCTCAAAGATTTGCATACCTTCCATCAGATCGGTGATTGAGAATTCTTCCTTAAGATTTTTCATGCCCTGTAACAACTCAGCGATAACTATGCCCGTAACTGCGCCTCTGTTTGCTTGCAAAAGGTTTAATACATCGTCGCCTATACTTTTCTGACCTTTAAAAAATTCTATCAGGACCGATGTGTCAATGAGAACGCCATCTTTTATCATCCTCTTTCATCTCCTCAAGTTCAAGCTTATCGAGCTCTTTTGTTACATCCTCAATCTTAATTTTCCCTCTGAGCGCAAGAAGTTGTTTTATCTTCTTCTGCCTGATAAACTCTTTCATGGCAATTGTTATAGCTTTGGTCTTGGATTTTTCGCCGGTAGCCTTCTGAA
>CAKKPR010000256.1 GCA_919901705.1 Thermodesulfovibrionales bacterium
GAAGGCTGGTCAAATGCCCTTGATTACAGGGACAAGGAAACAGAAGGCCACTCGCAGCGGGTCACTGAGATAACAATAGAGATAGCCCGCGCATCAGGGATGAGCGAGGAAGAATTGGTGCATGTACGCCGCGGAGCATTGCTTCATGACATCGGGAAACTCGGCGTGCCTGACAGCGTTCTGCTTAAGCCCGGCAAGCTTACTGAAGAGGAATGGGTGCTTATGAAAAACCATCCTGTGATAGCATATGAACTGCTCTCGCCTATCGCGTTCCTGCGTCCTGCACTTGACATACCTTACTACCACCACGAAAAATGGGACGGCACCGGCTATCCTCAAGGCCTTAAGGCAGAGCAGATTCCAATTGCAGCACGAATATTTGCGATTGTGGATGTCTGGGACGCCCTTCGTTCAGACCGTCCTTACAGGCCTGCCTGGTCCAGTGAAAAGGCAAAAGACTACATCCTCTCCCTGAAAGGCATACAATTCGATTCAGAGCTTGTCGAGCTATTCTTTAAAGTTATCGGGAAGCAATAGAGACAATCTGCCGAAAAACAGACATAGAAAGTTGTCATTGCGAGCAGGTCCCTCGCTGTCATTGCGAGCCGAAGGCGAAGCAATCTCGGTTTTTGCTCGGGATAAACTCCGCAATCTCGTCTTTTGCAATGAGATTGCCACGAACCCTTCGGGTTCTCGCAATGACAGCTAAATCAACGGTTTCATAATTCTATGTCTATTTTTCGGATCTGTCTTAACCTTGACAACTTGCCAAATCCTGATAGTATTTATCTCAGGGGATATGATATGGTAAAAACCGGAATCAGAGCGGAAAACAAGAGAGGCCCCGGATAAATGACTGAGATGAAAGCGAATATACTCGTGGTGGATGATGACCCCTACGTCCGCGAATCAGTCTCACTATTGCTTGGCGGGCGTAATTACTCTGTCATTACCTGCGAAAGCGCAAAAGAGGCAATGGAGGTAATGCTGGGCAAAAACAACATTGACATCGTATTGACAGATGTCAGAATGCCTGTAGTTTCAGGGGTTGAACTCCTTGAAAAAATTCATGCCCTCAACCCGGAACTTCCCGTAATTCTGATGACGGCATATGCTGAATTAGACGTGGCAGTTGACGCCATTAAAAAAGGGGCCTTCGATTTCCTTATCAAGCCCTATCATCCCAGTTATCTTATCCATGCCATAGAAAGGGCTGTCAAATACTCCAATCTCCTGCAGATAGAAAAAAATTATAAGGCTAACCTTGAAGATACCGTGAGGAAGAAAACACAGGAATTAGCAGACGCCCTGATAATGGTCAAAAATATGAGCAAGGAAGTTATACTGCGTCTTACAGCCGCTGCCGAATACAGGGACACAGATACAGGCATCCATATCGTAAGAATCGGCCTTTATTCAAATAAGCTCGCTGAGGCGCTTAGCCTGCCCATGGATTTTGTTGAGGCGATAACATTTACAAGCCCTATGCATGATATAGGCAAAATAGGGATACCGGACAGCATCCTCCTGAAACCAGGCAAACTTACAGAAGAAGAGTTTGAGGTTATGAAGCACCATACCACAATAGGCGAAGCAATTCTTGCAGGTTCTACTCACAAAAACATACAGATGGCAGCCTCTATTGCCCTCAATCACCACGAGAGATGGAACGGCACAGGATATCCCAGAGGATTAAAAGGTGAAGACATACCGATTGAGGGCAGGATCGTCATGCTTGTTGACCAGTATGACGCCCTCGTGAGCAAAAGACCATACAAAAGGGCCTTTACCCATCAGGAAACTTATAAAGTGCTAACAGAAGGAGATGGAAGGACAATACCGGAACATTTTGATCCCGCGGTATTAAACGCATTTGTTGAAGTTGCGCCTGTATTTGAAGAAATATTCAACGCACATAAGGATTAAAAATAACTACCTCAGCATAGTAACATCTCCGGAGCTTATCTTCTTCAGCATGCCGGATGGGAGTCTCAATATAAGCATTCCTCCCTTGTCTATGTCTTCTGCAACCCCGGTGAATACATTATCCCCGGCAGTCACCCTGACCTTCCTGCCGAGTGTTGATGAAAGCCGCTTCCACTCATCAAACAAAGGTTTTCTTCCCTCAGTCAAGAGAACCTTATACCAATGCTCCAGCTCCTTCAATATCTCTGCAATAATGAATGTCCTTGATTGAATTTTGCCGAGTTCTTCTTTGATTGACGTTGCAATACCCTGGATATCAGGAGGAAAATCCTTTTTTGTTTTACTATTCACATTTATTCCAATGCCGATAACGGCAAATACAATCCCGTCAGGGTCTGATTTCATCTCTGTAAGTATGCCGCCCAATTTTTTGTTGGAAATCATCAGGTCATTAGGCCATTTTATCTCCGCCTTCAGCCCGGTTGATTTCATTACGCCTTTTGCGCATGATACCGCAGTCATTATTGTAAGAAGCGTTGCATCCTTTGGCTCGAGCTCCGGCCTTAAAATAACGCTCATGTAAATATTTTTCTTTGGAGGCGATACCCATGTTCTTCCGAGTCTTCCCTTTCCCTTTGTCTGTCTGTCTGCTATTACGACCGTTCCGTGAGGAGCGCCTTTTTCTGCAAGCTCCAAAGCCGCTGTATTAGTAGAACCTATACTCTCAAAAAAAATAATCTCCCTGCCGATATCACCCCTTATGAGAGTCCTGAGTTCTTCAACTGAAAATTCAGGGGTCTTCAGAAGCCTGTATCCCTTTGCAGTTGACCCTTCAATTTCATAGCCCTTCTCCCTCAACGCCACAATCTTCTTCCATACCGCAGCTCGCGTGATTCCAAGCCTCTTCGACATCTCCTCACCGGAGAGAAACCCGTCTTTCTCCTTGAACATCTTTATTATTTTGTTGAGCATTTAATATTCCATATATGTAGCCGCAGGCTTTAGCCTGCGTTTTCAGACAATTCCATTTAAAACATCTCCTATTTTGCATCCGATAGCACCTTTGTATGGATATTCCTGCCATGATAACACCAGTCCTTTTCTTACTGGGTTATCAAGTATGTACATTATCTGGGCTGTCATATCTTCATGCTTTCTTATTACATGATCATAAAAATCCTTCTGCCACTTAACACCAGATTTATTTGAAGACAACCAGAAACCAGTCCTTTGCTTGTATTTTGTTATTGCTTCCCATATGTCAGAATCACTACATGTTCCTGCGATTATTATATGTTGATGATCAGGCATGAAACAATAAACTGGAACAATACACTTTGCTTCAATAACAACCGACGAAAGAATATTAGTGAACGTGCTTACAATTTCAGGTCCACGCAGGCTAAAGCCTGCGGCTACATCCCATTTCACACATAATGTGAAAGCGACAGATACTTCTCCCTTATAAAATTCCTTGGATAATCTATGCCTTTTTTCTTTTATCCTCACATTATCCACGCAGGCTTCATTTTCTTGCTGATAGCTGATAGCTGACAGCTAATTGCTACTCCTCATCTAATATCACAACCTCTACCTTCCCCTTAAGCCCCTCTGCAAACTTCTTCGCATCGTTCCTATCCCCTACTATAGACCCATAATGCATGGGGATTGCAATCTTCGGCTTTATATCAAGGGCTGCCTTCACAGCCTCATCAGCTGTCATGACATAAGTGCCTGAAACCGGAAGAAGCGCAATGTCTATATTCTTAAATCCCTTCATTTCAGGTATATAATCAGTGTCTCCTGCAATATAAATCCTTTGTCCCTTTACACTAAAAATATAGCCAACCCATCCCCTGTCCTTTGTATGAAACTGCTTGTTTGTGTTGTAGGATGGAACTGCCTCAATCTCGATTCCTTCAACACTAATTCTGTCACCCGGTTTTACTGTTTTTATATTCCCGCTTAACTTCCTTGCACAGTCTGCAACCGTGACTATCACAGTATTTGCTCCCTGAATCTTCCTGACATCATCGGGAGAGCAGTGGTCGCGATGCTCATGGGTAATCAGGATAATATCAGCAGTGTCTTTCTTCTTAATATTGAACGGGTCGGTATAGATTGTCTTTTCTCCGGTAATCTTGAATGTATCATGTCCAAGCCAGTGAATATCTTTTACCATATCCTTTGCCTCCTTTTCCCCTCGTTGCGAGTCGATTCCGACTGCGCTTACACCAGGGGAAATTAATGCTAAAAAAACAAATATAAAGAAAACAAGCCCTTTCATAACCCATCCTCCTTTTTGCAAAAAACAGACTACGGCTATTTGTTAACAAATTATAGCATACTGCCTTTTTTTACCCAAAAAATTAAAGTTTCTTTCCCATTTCATGTGGGTAATTTCCCCT
>CAKKPR010000257.1 GCA_919901705.1 Thermodesulfovibrionales bacterium
TGAAATTACTGCCATTGCAACGATTGTTGGATTTTATTGGAATAGAGAGTAGTGTGAATGAGATTTTACACTCTGTAGAGATAGCCTTACAGCCCTAATGCTTTTATCTTTGAATATAATGTCATGCGGTCTATCTTGAGGATCCTGGCAGTCTTAGTTTTATTATACTTTGCCTGGATTAATGCCTTCCCGATAATCTCTTTCTCAAGCATTCGTATATTTATTTTAATTGTCTCCTGGAAAGATGTGCCTCCATTAATATTTTCTGAAAAATAATTTCCTCCGGGATTAAAAACTGTATCCACCGGCAAATTGAATTCTCTAATATAATTAGAACCTGTCAAAAGCACTGCCTTTTTAACTTCATTTTTCAGCTCTCTTACATTTCCGGACCAGCTATAGGCTAAAAGGGATTCCATCACTTTGCTCGGTATCCCTTCAATCTTTTTATTAAATTCCAGATTCGCTTCCTTTAAAAAATGTTCTGCTAAAATGGGTATGTCTTCTTTTCTCTCTCTAAGCGCCGGAAGCTTGATGCTGAATTCGTTAAGACGGTGATACAGGTCTTCCCTGAATCTTTCTTCCTCCACCTCGTCTGAGAGAACAGTATTTGTAGCCGCAATTATTCTGATATCTATCTTTAGCTCTTTAGCGCTGCCCAGGCGGTGTATCTTTCTTTCCTGAATTACCCTAAGGAGTTTTGTCTGTAGTGACAATGGCAGATTAGTTGTCTCGTCTAAAAATAATGTACCCCCGTTAGCTGATTCGAATTTCCCTTCTTTCTTAGCATCCGCTCCTGTAAATGCGCCCTTTTCATAACCGAATAATTCGCTTTCAACCAGATTTTCAGGTATGGCTCCGCAATCCACGGCGATGAATGGTTTATTATGCCGCAGGCTTTTCTGATGGATCATCCTGGCTACCAGTTCTTTACCAGTGCCGCTTTCACCCTGAATAATTACGGTCATATTTGTGGGAGCAACCATCTCAACTTGACTCAACACTTGTTTTATTTGGGAGCTTTCACCCACAATTTTTGTGATATCTATCCTCTTGTCGGAGTTCCATAAACTCTTCGTTTCCCTGGTAAGATATCGCGCCTGAAGCGCCTTTTTTATAGTTAGCACTATCTCTTCATAAGCAAAAGGCTTGGCGAGATAATCAAAGGCCCCGAGCCTCATAGCCTGAACAGTGCTTTGTATCCCGCCATGTCCTGTGAGCATTATTACAACTATATCCCTATCTATTTTCTTACTCTCTTCCAGCACTTCCATCCCATCCATTCCCGGAAGTTTGAGATCCAGCAAAACAAGATCGGGTGCATGCGCCCTGATTCCTTTTAGCGCCTCTTTGCCGTCGCCTGCAACTATAGCTTCATATCCCTCCGTCTTTATAATTTCAGAAAGGACAACCTGTATATCTTTATCATCATCAACTATAAGTATTTTTTCCATCTTGGCAACTTTTCTCCTTATAAACTGGGCACCCTTATGATTTTGTCAACTTAAATTTATTCTTGAGGTAAATCTATTCCACCTGATAGCCTAAATCTTAGGGTACCTACAAAAATAAACAATCAGGAATTCCCTGATTTTATACTTCGAAATTCCTGATGTCGTAAAATGTACAGATTCGGTAGAATCAAATCCTGGCATTAATGCGGGGTTTATACAGAGGTAATTCCTTCGCGTATGGCATACTTGGTGAGTTCGGCTATACTGTGACTATTAAGTTTTTTCATGATCTGCTGCCGATGTGTCTCAATGGTCTTCGTACTCACGTGGAGGATTGAGGCGATTTCCTTTGTAGTCTTACCTTCTGCAATAAGCTGCAACACCTCCCGTTCCCGGTCTGTCAGGATGGAAAATGCTGTATAATCTACTTTTGAGGATTGTTGCAAGTAATCTTTGAGAACAAAAGTGGTTATGCTGGGACTCAGGTAAGTTTGACCTTTTACAACGCAGTTGATAGCATGAAGTATCTCTTCAAAAGCAGCATCCTTTAACACATAGCCTGATGCACCTGCCTGTAGCATCTCAACTATAAACTGTTTGTCGGAATACATTGACAGAGCAATTACTTTAATGCCCGGGTTGTCAGTAATTATCTGCCTTGTTGCTTCAATCCCGTTTAGATCTGGCATGTTAACATCCATAACTACCACGTCAGGCAAGAGTTCCTGTGTTAACCTGACTGCGGTTCTTCCATCACCTGCTTCTGCAACTACTTCAAAGTTCTGCTGTTTCTCAAGCAGTGTGCGGAGACCCTCACGCATAATTGTGTGGTCCTCGGCAAGGATAATTCTTACTTTCATAATAATCTCATTTATTGGTATTCGATTCCATGGGCACAAGCAAATCTACTAACGTGCCCTGTTTGGGCCGGGACTTTATCTTGATCGTTCCTCCAAGATAATTAATTCGCTCATTAATGCTGAAAAGTCCAAAGGTTTCTATTTTGCCTGAATCACCATAAAGCTTTTCCACGTCAAACCCAATCCCGTTATCATCAACAGCAATTCGTATATTATTGCCGTCTCTTCCGATAGCCACCTTTGCTTTGCTTGCCTGCGCATGTTTGACAATGTTCATCAACAACTCGCGCACTGTTTTGTAAAGAAGAATACTTATTTTGCCATTCACATTCTTAAGCCTTCCATCAGAAACAAAGTCAATTATAAGCCCATATTTTTCCTGTGTCTTATCTGTAAGCCACTCTATGGCTGCCTCAATACCGAGTTTATAAAGAACAGGCGGGCTTAATTCAAACGTCAACGATCTCGTGAATTGAATCGCTTCCCCTATTAACTTTTGAATTTCACCTAAATCGCCGGCAACACCAGCCGAAGACACTGATTCTTTGATTGCTGCTATTTTGATTTTTGAAAGAGCAAGGTTCTGGCTGATATTGTCGTGCAATTCCTCTGATATGCGTTTTCTTTCGTGTTCTTCCAACAATGCCAACTTAACAATGAGAGACCTGAACTGCTCTTGGTAGACCCGAATTTTCTCCTCAGCCTTTTTGCGTTCGGTGATGTCCTGTTGAAGCTGTTCATTTATTTTTGTTAATTCGCCTGTGCGTTCTTTTACCCGCATTTCCAGTTCATCGTTGACTTTTTGCAGCATCTTCTCTGCCAGTTTACGCTCGCTTATATCTTCGCAGGTAGTAACAATACCAATTGGACGCCCATCCGCATCTCTTATGACATCAGACAATAACTGGGCAGGGAAAGCGCTGCCGTCTTTCCGGATATTAACGCTTTCCCGTTTCAGTCTTTTTACCCTTTTTATCTGCTCAAACGCCAGGGGGCGCCAGAGTTCAGAAGGAGCAAATATTCTCACATCTTTACCAATCAATTCTTCCACTGAATAACCATGCATATCTGCTTCGGCAGGATTTGTATAGAGAATTTCCCCCTGTAGATCAGTGACCGTAACCCCAAGTTGCATAATTTCAAACGCCTTTTTAAACAAATACAATGTTTCATTGCTTTGTCCCGGTTTAATGATTATCTTGGAATTACCATCCATATTACATCCCATTTTCATTCTAATCTTATCACAAATAAACACGGTGTCAAATATGTGTATGACAGTTCATGTATGCCTTATGTAAGCAGTAGAGGTAAAAATGGGGTTAAGCGGAATTCAGCGGTCAACGTATTGTCCCGGTCACAAAATCTTTTTCTGTATCTGCTTGAAAACAAACAACTTATATTTCTTGACGGGAACACAAAACAGAGCTAACATATAAGTAGGAAAAGGGATTGCGGTTCCCCGGATGGGTTAAGCCAGAGGACTAAGTAAATAGTAAAGGGAGCCGGGTGTTGGATGCGGTGAGCAAGCCTCCACAAATTCAGGAGGACGCCTGAAGCATCCATCGGGGCACCCACTTAAAAAAGAGCTTATTGGCTTCCCGCTTCTGGGGTATCGCATTAAAATATACGCTTATTCGGGAGCCATACAAAAGGCACGTGGTCATCCTGTAAAACGGCATGGCAGAAGCTGAAACAGCCGACCTCAGGGTTGTCCAATGAAGCAGACCTTAGTATGGCTCTTTTTATTTTAAATTTCTGGTTTTAACTGGGGGAAAAGTATCACATCCCTGATTGACTGGGAATTAGTAAGAAGCATTACCAACCTGTCAATCCCTATGCCCTCTCCTGCTGCAGGAGGCATCCCGTGCTCGAGCGCCCTTACAAAATCCTCATCCATCCACATGGTCTCCTCATCGCCCTTTTCTTTTGCCTCGACCTGCTTCTGAAATCTCTCCCTCTGGTCCATGGGGTCATTTAATTCAGAAAATGCATTTGCAATCTCCCTGCCTGCAACAAACAGTTCGAATCTCTCAACAAGCTCCGGATTATCTCTCTTCCTTTTTGCCAGAGGTGAAAGCTCAACAGGATAGTCTGTTATGAATGTCGGTTGTATCAATCCGGGCTCTACCTTCTCCTTGAAAATCTCGTCGAGAATCTTGCCCAGGGATGCGCCTTTTTCAATATCTATTTTATTTTCCCTTGCCCATGCCATAGCTTTATCGGCATCTTTTAATATATTGGGAGGAACTCCCTTCTGAGCAAGAGAATCCAGCAAGGGTATCCTGGGCCACGGAGGAGTGAAATCTATTTCAGTATCTCCAAAAGAGACTTTCAAAGTACCGATTGCCTTTTGTGCAACAAAAGGGATTATCTCCTCTGTCAAAGACATAAGATAGTTGTAGTCCTTATATGCTATATAAAATTCGAGCATGGAAAATTCAGGATTATGTTTTGTTGATATGCCTTCATTCCTGAAGTTCTTGTTAAGTTCATAAACTCTTTCGTATCCTCCGACCAGAAGCCTCTTGAGGTAAAGCTCAGGCGCTATTCTGAGATAGAGGTCTATATCAAGCGCATTATGATGGGTCTTGAAAGGCCGTGCAGCTGCGCCTCCGGGTATCTGATGCATCATCGGAGTCTCGACCTCAACAAAACCCTTTCCCTCGAGAAAATCCCTTACTGCCTTGATGATTGCGCTTCTTTTCTTGAATACCTCTTTCACCTCGGGGTTAACGATTAAATCAACATACCTCTGCCTGTACCTCATTTCAATATCTTTAAGCCCATGCCATTTTTCAGGCAAGGGTCTCAGGGATTTTGTAAGGAACTGAAAATCCACAACCTCTACCGTAAGTTCATTAGTCCTTGTCCTGAAGAGTTTTCCGCTGACTCCGATAATATCGCCTATATCGAATTTTTTGACCACGGCATATTTCTCATTAAGAACATCTTTTCTGAGATAGACCTGAATCCTGCCTGTTGAATCCTGAATATGCGCAAACGCAGCCTTCCCGAAATCGCGCATTGCAACGATCCTTCCTGCAATCACACACAAAGCAGGAGAAGACTCAAGCGTCTCTTTAGTATGGGCTTCATATTTATTCAATAATTCTGCTGCGTGGTCTTTTGCATCAAAGACACCGCCGAACGGCTCGACGCCCATTGCCTTGAGCTCATCGAGCTTCTTAATACGCTGCTCTATCTGGTCATTTATCTCTTCCATTATTCTCCTTAAATTTTTTGCGTAATTTAAAAGTATAATGATTAGCTCTGAGGCAAGTCAAGGCAACGAATTCTCCTG
>CAKKPR010000258.1:0-1282 GCA_919901705.1 Thermodesulfovibrionales bacterium
CTTGTCAAGGAGAAAATTCAGAGAAAATCAGGGAAAATTTTGAGATAATAATATACTGAGAATAGATTGACGATATAGTCCACAAATAATTTTAATTCCCTATCTCTATTTTCAGGTATAATTTACAGGGGGGGAGTAATGCACGCTTCTGTCAAAAAGACAATAATAAAGATCTCGGGGGACTCTATAAAAGAGACTGAAGATACTGTTGCTGCGGAACAGAGGCTGAGAATCTCTGTTAACAGAGAGGAGATTATAAGCCTTTACTGCACTCCCTTAATGATAAGGGAACTGGTTGTCGGCCTGCTTATGACAGAGGGCATTATCAGGGGAGAATGGTGTGCAGACCGGATGAGCATTGAATATGGCGAAGATGTGGTTGTTAATATACAGGCGGCAGATGCTGTTATATCCAAAGAGGGCCGGGTTGTGACATCAGGCTGTGTGGGGGGCATAACATTTGCCAAAAAGCCTGAGACTGAAAAGATAAAGGATGAATTCTCGATAGATGCAGAGAGTCTTTTTCATCTGTTCAAAGAATTCCAGAACCGTTCGGAGCTTTATCATCTCACAGGATGTGTCCACAGCGCTGCTTTATCAGACGGCAGGAACATTATCGCCTTTGCAGAGGACATAGGAAGGCATAACGCTGTTGATAAGATTATCGGATATTCGCTGCTTGAAGGCATAAAGTTTGAAGGGAAGATAATACTTGCAAGCGGACGGTTGTCATCGGAGATTGCATCCAAATGTTCCAGATGGGGTATCCCGGTGCTTGCAAGCAGGACAGCGCCTACAGATCTTGCAGTGGAGATTGCTGAAAAAAGGGGGATTACCCTTGCAGGATTTGTAAGGGGAGAGAGGCTCAATGTATATACGCATCCGCAGAGGATAATAATCTCTAACCAGACGAAATAGTTTAAGCGTATGAAATTAATTCCAAAATAACTATAATGTTCTCACTCGAAGCATTAATAAACAGCCTTGAAGATACCATTGTCCTTTTTGACAAAAAAGGCGTGGTGCAGTTTGTAAACAGGGCAGGCGAAGAATTTTTTGCCAGGAGCCTTAAAGAGATAACAGGGAAAAAATTCAGGGAATTATTCCCTGAAGAAAAAATAATCTCAGGGCTTATAAAAAAGACCATATCCGAAGAACGGCCTTTCAGCGGCAGGGGAGTCGACATAGCTATCGGAAAAACAATAAATGTTGATTTCAATCTCTCGCCTTTTTTTGTGCAGGGAGAAACAAAAGGAGCTGTGCTTTCACTCAGGGGAAACAT
>CAKKPR010000258.1:1382-3468 GCA_919901705.1 Thermodesulfovibrionales bacterium
TCTCTATTCTTGATATTCCGATGAAAAACAAAGGGATTATTTTACATAAGATGTATGACCCCAGCATTCCGGGAGTTACAGGCGACGAAGGAAAGCTTCTTCAGGTATTTTTGAATATAATAAAAAATGCCATAGAGGCTTTGAAAAAAGGCGGAAGTCTTACAGTAGTGACAAGGGTTTCCAGAGAATATGTTAAACAAAAAGGTAAACTTAAACGCTGGGCTGTTGTATCCATCAAGGACACAGGCGAGGGAATTCCTTCTGAAGACATTCCAAAAATATTTCTGCCGTTTTATACAAAAAAGAAGCATGGAACTGGTATAGGACTTGCTTTGTCAAAAAAGATCATTCTCGACCACAAAGGCTTTATCAAGGTCGAAAGTCAATTTAACAAAGGGACAACTTTTAATATCTATATACCATTTGAGGGGAAATGATATATAGGTGATGTTGTTTGAGCAAAAATATAATGCATTGCCTGAAAGATAGCAAACTATGAATAAAGAAGTTTTAATAATTGATGACGATGAAAGCATAGCGTGGGTTATCCAGAAAGCCCTCGAGCCGGCAGGATACAAGGTTGTTTCACATACCAAACTGTCTTCAGGCTTGAAGGCTGTAAAAGACGCCTCTCAGTTAATACTGCTGGATCTCATACTGCCTGACGGAAACGGCCTTGATGGCCTGCGGGAAATAAAATCATCCAACCCTGATGCAACAGTAATAATGATAACAGCACACGGCAAAATGGAAAGCACCATAGACGCCATGAAAGAAGGCGCATACGACTATATTGAAAAACCTTTTGACATCGAAGAACTCAAGATAGTTGTTGAAAAGGCATTCAAGGATATGGCGCTTAGAGAGGAACTGAGGAAGTTTAAAGAAGCAGACGGAGAAGCGCCCCAGATAGTCGGAAGAAGCGAAAAGATGCTGAAGGCTTTCAAAGAAATAGGCAGGGTTGCGTCAAAGGATATCACGGTTCTTATAACAGGAGAAAGCGGGACAGGAAAAGAGATCGTTGCAAAGGCAATACACTTTAATGGCAAGCGGAGTTCAGATCCCTTTGTTGCAATCAACTGTGCATCCATCCCCAAAGACCTTCTTGAGGCAGAGCTTTTCGGCTGGGAAAAAGGCGCATTCACAGGCGCAAAAGAGAAACGCATAGGCAAGATTGAATCAGCAGGCAGAGGCACATTATTCCTTGATGAGATATCCGAGCTTGACCTTAACCTTCAGGCAAAGCTTCTCAGGTTTATGCAGGATAATGAATTCACGCCCCTCGGAAGCAATAAGGCGACAAAGGCAGATGCAAGAATAATAGGCGCAACAAATAAAAGCCTTAAAGAGGCGGTTGCAAAAGGCACATTCAGGGAAGACCTCTATTACAGGTTCAATGTTGTCCAGATAAAGATGCCTCCCCTGAGAGACCGCAGAGAAGATATCCTGCCGCTTGCAAAGCATTTCCTCAAAGAAGCCCAGAAAAAGTTTGAGACAGGCCAGAAAGAGCTCTCAAAAGAGGCAAAGGATTTCATCGCAAAATATGACTGGCCGGGAAATGTAAGGGAACTTGAAAATGCGATAAAGAGCGCATGCATCCTTTCTGACGGGGCAGCGATAGAAAAACGCGACCTTCACGTTGAAGAGGGGAATACATACTCCATAAAAGAATTTCTCGAGGACAAATTAAGAAAATATCTCAAGGATATGACAAAACTCGAAACCGCCAATCTTCATTCTGCCGTGATGTCCGAGGTGGAAAAGGCCCTGATAAGCATTGTCCTTAAAGAGACAAAAGGCAATCAGTTAAAAACAGCAAGGACCCTCGGCATTAACAGGAATACGCTCAGGGCGAAGATAAAAGAGTATAAGATAAAGTAGAGGCTTGAGGCTGTTCCAAAACTATAGTAAACGAAATAAGTAAAGTTACATTTTCTGTCATTCTGGCTTGTCCCGTGCGAAGCTTTGCTTCTATCGGGGCTTGTCCAGTCACCTCAGCGACCCGCCGAGGCGGGAATCTTTCTTTGCGATTCCAACATTGTCAAGAAACACGGGGAATGGAGCCTGTCTAAAAACTCAGTATTTG
>CAKKPR010000259.1 GCA_919901705.1 Thermodesulfovibrionales bacterium
GCATTGGCCATACGGTTACCGATATAATATTTTTTTGGGAATTGAGCATTTTTTTATTATATGATAGTTTTCAGGTAAGTCTTTAACAAATACCATAGAATTAGAATCCGAAAACACCAAGATCCAGTCTTTGTCCTTCATTAATTCATTAACGAGTGGAATTGCATGCCCAGAAACCCAGAAAGGAGTAGTTATTATGTACCGGATACCATAAGCTTCAAGTAATGCCTTCCACCTTGGTATCCCTGCATCTTCTTTTGCATCAGCCATATTAATAGCCAATGATTGCCAATAGATATTATCATTAAGAGATCTTCCGTCAGCAAATACCTTTCTTTCAGGGCTAAGCCTCCATATGAGATATCCTCCCCAATCAAAATGATTATACATATTCCCCCTTATGTCATTAGCGATAATGAATTCTGCCGCATCTACAGGGAACAGACGTTTATCAATCCATCCTCCTGCATATATGTTCTCTATATTAGGAATTTCATTCCACGTAAAAAATAAAATAGCAATAAGTACTACAAGGATAACTAAAGCCCTTCCCCACTTCTTGATATCTTCTTTAGAATAGCACCTGCTCGCTACAGGCAGAGCAGCAATCAGAAAAAAAGGAACATACCTTACCTGTACAAAGGAAAAAAATCCTGTCCCTGCAAGGAGCATAATCTGTGTTATATCTGCTCTTTTTAAACTGATAATAATACCTATGAAAGTAAAAATCATAATAAACCAGTATAAAATGATGCTCTGCTCATTGAATCTTCTAAAAAACTCTACGGTTGATTCGTACTCAATATTAGCGTATGAGTGATATGCAGGCATAGTTATTACCATCTCTAATGCATGATATGTATTGGGATTTATGAGGGAAAAAACAATCCCTGAAAATCCTGTAACCAGCAGCCTTTTATATCCCTCCTTTTTCATCGGTCTTAATGACGGATGTGTAAATTTAATCCCTTCCATCAGGACATAGAGAACTATAGTTACTTGCCCAATAAGGTAGCCGCCATGGGAATTTGCCCAGACAAGCATCAGCAAAGGGAGCGTGTAGCACCCAACCTCATCCTCAACTTTTTCCAAAAGAAAGAAAAGTATTGCAAAGTAAAGAAAAGAAAATACCTGTGGCCTCTCTATAGGATATATTTCCAGAAGAGATATAATAAATATTATAAGGAGACCCCAATATAGGATGCTATCTCCGTGCCGCCGTTTTATCATAAAGTAAACAATTGCACCTACGATGATAAATCTCAAAAACACTATACCACCTATTCCACCAGATAGATAAAGAAAATTGTATAACAACTGACTGAGCCAATATTCCGTCAATGCAAAATATTCCCTTATAGCAAGTGATGGTGGTGGTGTATATGAGAAAAGGGCTTCTGACGGGAGCTTCCTGTATTGCCATATCCATTCACCAGTTTTAAGATGCCAAAAAAAATCTGGGTCTATAATCGGCCTGAGAAGATAAAGGGATGAGACAATTAAGCTAGTAGCCATAAGAATGGGCGTTAAATATTTGTGTATCCATGATTTTTGCATAAATATAAGTTTAATACAGAATGAAAGGAACTAATTTAAGCAATAAGAAATAAATGTCCAGCTTTTACACTAAATTTTGAGGTCCATTTACAATATTACCCTGAATATTCCGAATCTTTCAACCGGTTTATCAGATATGGCAAATGGCATATAGCCCCATAAAGTCGAATAATAGCCGGC
>CAKKPR010000260.1 GCA_919901705.1 Thermodesulfovibrionales bacterium
TTTCTCATTACTTCAACAGGCGGTCTCCTGCCTGTCCACAATTCGAATGCAAAAACACCCTGCCATAAAAGCATTCCAAGACCATTTAGAGTCTTACACCCTTTTTTAGATGCTTTTTCAAGCAAGGGAGTTTTCTTATAGATTAAATCGCATACAACATGCTTAGGGTTAAGTAAATTTACATCAACCGGCAAAGGGTCATTTTTCTTCAATCCCAATGGTGTTGCATTTATTATTATGTCCATATCTTCAAGCTGAGAACTGAAAAAAGACACGTTGCCACGGATTTTATTTAAATCGCTGATTAGTTTTCCTGCCTTCTTTTTGTCTATATCATATAAAAACAATTTCGATGCATTCCGGCAGAGATAATAACCTATTGCCCGCGAAGCGCCTCCTGCGCCTATTACCAGCACATTTTTTTTGTTAACAGAAATCTTTGCCTCGGACAAGGACCTCATAAAACCCCGGCCGTCAGTGTTGTACCCTGTGAGCCTGCCATTATCATTAACTATTGTATTAACCGCTCCTATAAAAGAAGCCTCCTTATCAACTTCGTCAAGGAAAGGAATTACTCTTTCCTTATGCGGCACGGTCACATTTACACCTGCAAGGTTGAGCGCCTTTATTGACTTTACCGCATCCCGTAAAAATTCAGGTTTTACAGAAAATGTAACATAACAGCAGTCAAGCCCGAGTTTTTCAAATGCAGTGTTGTGCATCGCAGGTGAGAGGCTGTGTCCTACAGGAAAACCCAATAAGCCAAGAACCTTTGTCTTACCACTGATTTTCATTTGTCCTCCAGCATTGCCTTTATAATTCCCCCAGGGGTGCTCTCTATGATTTTAGCCTTTATTCCGAGGGCAGTCTCTATATCCTTCTTAGAAATATCATCCAGAAAAACATCAGTCCCCTCTCTCAGTACAACATCAGGCATCAAAAGAGATTCGTAGCCGGCTGCCCTGTCCGAGAGCGTTCTTATAACATCCCTCCCGGTGAGAAGTCCGGTAACCGTAACGGATTTCCCGAAAAAGGCATTCTCAACAGGAACAACATTCAGGATTATATTCTCCTTTTCAAAAAGCCTGTCGGCAAATCTCTTGAGATAGGGATAAAACGATATCCCCGTAAATGTCATGAATTTCTTTTTCTGCAACTTCTGGCCGGAAGCTGAGATCTGAGAGCCTGTCTTTTTAGCCTGAGACATAAACAGGGGAACCATGCCTACCCCGTTCTCTATCTGGGGAAGTTCCCCATATTCCTTCAAGGCAGGAAAATTCAGTCCTGCCTTTATATATAACTCATCTGCACCGTAGACAATAGGGTCCCCGTGCTTCTTTTTGAACCTCTTCTGAAAAGAGTCGATCATCTCTGTTGTCTTTAGCGCATCCTCTTTTTCAACACGTTTCAGCTCCAGCTTCCTGTGCATCGTAAGCCCCACAGGCACAACAGCAATTGACGACACATAAGGGTAAAAACCATAAAGGTCTCTTATGGTCTTCTGAAGTTCCTTGCCGTCATTGTAACCGGGGCACAGCACAATCTGGGCATGCATCCTGATCTTATTTTCCTTAAAAAACTTGAGTTCTTTCAGAACATCTGCTGCTCTGGGGTTTCCCAGTAATGTATTGCGGACAGATTTGTTTGTTGAGTGCACTGATATGTACAACGGGCTCAATCGCTGCTGCGCAATCCTCTTCTTGTCCTGCGCGCTCAGATTTGTCAGGGTAATATAGTTTCCGTAAAGAAAGGACATCCTGTAATCTTCATCTTTTAGGTATAAAGACTTTCTCAATCCTTTCGGAAGCTGCGATACAAAACAGAATATACAGTTATTTGTGCATCTCTTTATCTTGAAAGGCCTGAGTGTAATGCCAATGTCCTCTCCTTCTGCCGGGAGGAGTTTTACCTGAATCTTCTTCCCTTTTCTGGATATGGCCATATTAAGTTCAGGCTCATTCCCGCAAAGTCGAGTCTCCGGCCTGTAAAACATAAAGTCTATGCTGTCATTAAGCCTGTGCCCGTTTATGGAAAACACGGAATCTCCGGGAAGAAGCCCTTCCCTCTCTGCAATGCTTTTAGCCTTTATTTGTTCTATTTCGATGCCGTCTCTATTGTGCATGTGTCAATTTTAAACCTCTGTATATGTAATGTAAACCTGAAATTATTGTCAGCGCTGCGGTTACCAGTATAAGCACATCAGGCATCTTTGGGAGTGATACAATATTTATTGTAAGAAGCACATAGCATAAAACTATAAGCTGCATTGCTATTGCGGCCTTGCCAGTGATCGTAGGCTGAACATTCGATATATGTGTTGTAAGGTAAATAAGCACCCATCCTATTATCACGATAATATCCCTGCTTATTACCGTTATAGTCAGCCATTTCGGCAACCATCCGTTCATGGAAAAAAGAATAAAAGACGTTACAAGAAGAAATTTGTCTGCCAGCGGGTCAAGAAATGTGCCGAAGACTGTTTTCTGATTTGTAAGCCTTGCGATAAGCCCGTCGAGTGCATCGGTCAAGGCAGCAATAACAAACAGATATAACGCATAATCATACCGCTTGTATATGACTGCCGTTATAAAAAGAGGAATTATAACTATCCTCGCTATAGTAATTGTATTAGGAAGATTGAGAACCCCCATATTCGCCCCCGTGTTAGACAAATTCAAAAATTAAAATTCAAAATTAAAAATTGCAGAATTCATTTATTTTGAATTTTGAATCTTAAATCTTAAATTTTATTTACGGAATATTAAAAGGTATTGTCCGAAATCTCAGCTTCAATCCAAGCTTATTATAACATCTGTTATCAATCTTTCCATCCATAAATGACAAAAGTGTCTTTGAATGACAAGCCTCAACAGAGAACTTATTAGCCATTGACGCTCTGAGCGCTGATTTAAAGTTCCTTCTGGCAGACGACAGGTTCCCCTGGAGAAATTCCACCTCGCCCATGCCCAGCCTGCAGTATATGATTCCCCTCGGGTCTTTTGTCTTTTTGAAAAGCCCGCATGATTGCTCAAAATACTCCATTGCCTTATCAGGTTTACCGAGCATAGTGCATGTCTTGCCGAGACTCCAGAGCGTGTATGAGTAACTTACTATGTCGCCTATTTTTCTGTAAAGCGCCGTCGCCTTTTTGAAGTTTGCCTGCGCGCCTGCATAGTCACCTCTCATCCTCAAAGCATTCCCAATTCCGCAGTGAGAATATGCAATGCCAAAGGGGTCCTTTAATCCGGTAAAAAGCCTGTTGGCAGCTGTATAATATTTCAATGAATCTTTGAATAACCCGGCGACCCTGCACGTGCCTCCCAGTCCGCAGAGACTGTATCCGGCTCCAGGCTTATATTTCATTGCGCTGAAAAGCTCAAGTGATTTTTTGAACGACTTAATCGCGCCTGATATGTCTCCCTTAACGCGATACGCGCCTCCTTCAGCCCAAAACACAAATGCCATGCCGTGTTCATCCTTGTTTCTCATATAAAATCTTTTCGCTTTGGAAAACAGGTTTATCGCTTTTTCCCATCTGCCGAGCGCCCTCAGCGAAAGGCCGAGGCCGACTGCCGCATCTGCGAGGGTTACATTATCCTGCATTTTTTCGCTTAATTTTATTGCCCTGGAATAGTTTCCCTCTGCAAGCTTAAAATTCCCTGTCATGCGGCATGTATCGCCGATTGACATAAGGCAGTTAAGAATACCTTCCCTGTCATTTTTATATGCCTTGAGCGCCTTATTAAAAAGCAGCAAGGCATCATTGTATTTAGCCCTGTTCTTTAATTCCTCTGCGCGGTTAAAAAGTCTGTCTGCATTAACTGTCATACGCTGCTGAGCACACTCCTCAAATTTTTTGTTAGAGATTTATAGTCTTTAGAGCTAAAAAACGCGGAACCCATTACAAGCATATCTGCGCCTGCCTCGGCAACCTGTCTCGCGTTATCAGGCTTTACTCCACCATCAACCTCTATTAATGTTGACAGGCCCCTTTCCCTTATCAGCTTCTTTAACATCTTAATTTTATCCATGGACTGCGGGATAAAACTCTGGCCTCCGAATCCCGGGTTAACAGACATAAGGACCACAAAATCCAGGTCCTGAAGAACATGGTCGAGACTGCATATAGGAGTTGCAGGATTAAGCGAAATACCTGCCTTTACACCGCTTTCTTTTATCACCTGCACTGTCCTGTGCGCATGCACCGAGGCCTCAATATGCACTGCCAGATAATC
>CAKKPR010000261.1 GCA_919901705.1 Thermodesulfovibrionales bacterium
GTGATTTTTGGCATTGCACTTCTGAAAAATAACCAGCGGGAAGAGTTCAATAGGTCATTGTTTCTGATATTATTCTGTTTTTATCTCTCTTATATCGGATATCTAATCTGGCCTGCCATAGGCCCGAGATTCACACTGGGCCATCTGCAAACGCAAAAATTGCAGGGATTTTTTATTACGGAACCGATTCAGCAGCTCCTCAATAGACTCGAAGGCATAAAACGTGATGCCTTTCCAAGCGGACATACAGGCATTGCCCTTACGGTTCTCTTTCTTTCATATAGATTCAATAGAAGGCTTTTTCTGATATTCCTTCCGATTGTCTCTGCACTCATATTTTCTACAGTCTACTGCAGGTATCATTATGTTGTTGATATAATTGCCGGCTTTGGCCTTACGGGTGTGACAATCTTTTTTGGGGAGAGATATTATTCATGGTGGGAGAAGATAAACACTAATGCCTTAAACAAATCCTTATAAACTCATAAGAATTTAATATCTCCTTTCCCTTGACCCTTTAATGGCTGTGGAGTTAATATATACCGTTTCAATAAGTAAACACGGCATTGCTAAATGAAACAATATTGAACAGGCAAGGAGGAAAATAGATTGTTCAATTCAAAAAAACTTTCTACGGTTTTAATAATTATTCTTTCATTATCAATCCTGTTTTTGGGGATTTATGCATTTGCATCAGAAGGTCAGGAAGCTGCCAGAGAAGCTGCCAAAGAAATAGTCCCGGGTTCAACCACGCCATGGTGGGTCTGGCCATTGGTTTTATTCGTAGTTACATTTGTTCTTGGTATCCTGGCTGTTTTAGGCGGTGTCGGCGGCGGAGTTCTGTTTGTGCCGATTGTCGGCGGATTCTTTCCTTTTAATATTGATTTCGTGAGAGGCGCCGGGCTTCTCGTTGCTCTCGCAGGTGCTCTCGCAGCAGGCCCGGGGCTCTTAAAAAGAAACCTGGCAAGCCTCCGGTTGGCGATTCCCGTGGCGCTTATTGCATCGGCAGCCGCAATCGTGGGCGCGATGATAGGTCTTGCCCTCAAACCAAACGTAGTCAATATCCTCCTCGGCGCGACAATCCTGTTCATTGTTCTAATAATGGCTATAGCAAAAAAATCGGATTTTCCAAAGGTTCCTCATCCTGACAAACTTTCACAGGCATTGGAAATAACGGGAATATACCGTGAGGAATCCCTCGGCAAGGATGTTGAATGGAATGTCCATAGGACTCCTCAGGGGCTGGCGCTATTTATAATAATAGGTGTCATGGCAGGGATGTTCGGGCTTGGCGCCGGATGGGCGAATGTGCCTGTTTTAAATCTTTTGA
>CAKKPR010000262.1 GCA_919901705.1 Thermodesulfovibrionales bacterium
AGAGTTTCTTGACATAATTCTTCCTGAGGTTTTTAAGTTTATGGAGACTGATTAGTTTTACGGATGACTTTTACGGTGAAGCGGTAATCAGAAAAGTATAGTATGAAACAGCTTAATGTACCGGTTCTATTTTTCTCCTCCCCATCCTCACTCCCCTGTCCATGGAAGGAACTGCTTCAAAAAGACGGCCCGCCGGTTATTTCTGCATCTTCCTGATGATCTCGCCCAGCTTCTTTATTTCTTCCCCATACAATGCCCAGTTCCCCTCCCTCTGGGCCTTCATGGCGCGGTCAAAATGCTCCCTGGCAGTTAAAGACAGCCCTCTGTCGTCCTTCGCAGCAGGAAGCCGCAGGGAGGAGGAGGACTTCAAAGGCATTGCTTCTTCCGAGACCCTGACATCGCCGAATATCCTCGAAAGCGCGGCATCGAGTGTCTCCTCCATAGCGATTCGGTTTTCGTATGCGACTACGACCCTTTTCAGTTCAGGTATCTTGCCCTTATCCGCCCGAAGATACAGCGGCTGAACATATATCAGGGAATTTTCGATAGGTATAACCAGCAGGGTCCCCTGTATCACCTGTGAACCGCGCTGGTCCCAGAGAGATATCTGCCTTGATATCTCGGTATCCTGGTTGATCCTGGCGACTATCTGCTTCGGCCCGTAAACAAGCCTGTCCTTCGGAAAGCGGTATACCATGAGCCTCCCGTAGTTTTCAGCGTCACTGCGTGCAACCATCCAGGCCGAGAGGTTGTCTTTTTTCTTCGGCGTAAAGGGAAGCATCAGGATGAACTCCTCTTTCTTCTCTTCAGGCAGTTTCATTATCGTGTAATAGGATTCCATACCCTCCTCGCTTTTTCCCATTGACGGTATCTCCCACTGGTCTTCCTTGTTGTAAAAGATTTGCGGGACCTCCATGTGATAGGTCGAATAAACCATGGTCTGGATACCGAAAATATCCAGGGGATACCTGATATGTTTTCTGAGGTCAGCCGGCATTTCTGACATGGGCTGAAGCGTGCCGGGGAATATCCTGCTTATCGTCCTGATAATGGGGTCATCCTTGTCTGCCATATAAAATTTCATATTGCCGTCGTATGCGTTAATCGTCACCTTCACCGAGTTCCTTATGTAATTAATCCTCCCTGTCGGCTGTGAATAGGGGAATCTCCTGCTAACTGTATATGCATCGTATATCCAGAAAAGTTGTCCGTCATCAGACACGACCATGTATGGGTCGTTGTCAAACACAAGAAAAGGCATGGCCTTACTGACTCTTTCAAGGATATTTCTGTTAAACAGTATCCTGCTTCTATCGGTTACGTCATTTGAGAGAAACAGCTTCAGCGAGCCGTAATGAACCGAGAAGGCAAGTTTCTTGAAAAATGAATCTATTACGACCCCGCTTTTACCCGCATATTCCGTAAAGACATTCGCCTCTCCTGACGGATAATCGAACTCTTTTGACTTTGTATTCACGATCACATATTTACTGGACAGCTTGCCGTAATAGATTTCAGGCCTGCTGACCTTTATGTTCGCCGCAGTTGATACCGGAGGGATATCCTTGATAAGCAATACCGGCAGCCCCTCAGGCGTCACCTGGTTTACAGGCCCGAGCGTCAGGCCGTATCCATGGGTAAAGGTCAGGGTCTCGTTTATCCAGTTCCGGGTCGGTATGCTTTCCGAAGACAGTTCTCTGGGGGAAAGCATTGTCTGGCGGTATTCGCCGTTGATTATATAACGGTCATTGCCGACCGCAGTAAAGTCGTAATAAGTGCGTATCTCCTGGATCTGGCTAAAGGTATCGAGCAGAGGCCTGTGGTCCCAGAGGCGTATATTCTTTATGGTTGCGCTGTTTTTCGTAATATCATCCCTGTTTATCGTGGTGCTGCCTGATATGTCCCTCTCTTCAACCCTGTCAAGGCCAAAGCCCCGCCTTGTTGAAGCTATATTATTCTTGATATATGGCGTTTCTTTTACGAGTTCATTCGGCGCTACCACAAATTTCTGGAGGATAGCAGGATAGATCGAATTGCCTATAAACGATACCGCGATATAGAGCGCTGCAGTCCCGATAAATATCAGATTGCGTCTCAGGAAAATATTGCCCATTAAAATGACTGCCGAAGCGAGCGCGATAAATATCTGTGCCTTCATAAACGGGATAACCGCATGAACGTCTGTGTAGGTCGCGCCTGCCACATGGCCATGCGAAGAATTCAGGATGGTATGCATCCCTGTATATGTCTTGAATGCCAGTACAAGGAAAATAAGAGCCCCCGTAACAGCGAGATGCGCCGAGGCAGAGCGTTCAGAGACTATGCCTTTGGGAGTCATGAATACAGCGCCCTTCAATATGTAGTTTAAGGCAGAAACAACAAGAGATGCCGCCAGGATGAACATCAGTATTGAAGATATTATCTCGTAGGCAGGGAGGGTAAACAGGTAAAAAGAGACGTCTTTGCCGAATATCGGATCAGAATAACCGGAATCAACACCATTAAAATAATAGAGGAATTTCAGCCAGTCATTACTGAGCCATGACCCCGTAAACCACCCGATCAATACCGGCACAATGATCTTCAACCGGTCAAAATATTTCAGGATATTAAGCTCCGGCATGGCCTGACCACCAAAAGTCATGGCAACAGCCCTGCCCTTTGTTGCCCACATAGAAAACCAGATGTTTACATAGGAGATAACAAAACCTGCCAGCCCGCCTGCCAATGCGGTAATTGCCTGGGCATTTAATTTGGCAGTGAATATTTTTTCGAAATTGACATCTTTAAACCATAGCCAGTCAATATACAATGAAATGAACTGGGGCAGAAAAAATAGAGAAAGAAACAATACGAGCGAGACTGATATTATCAGCTTTGATAATCTTACTGGCATATAACCCCCTTATAGCTATTCTCAGGATATGAAGACATCTTACCATTAATTAGTTCTGATTTTTATAAATAAGGGAAAAACGACTTACTTTTCTTTCCTGTAAAGCTCCATAACCTCATCTCTTAAAACAAGCGCATCAACCTTATAGCCCAGCGCCTCAATATTCTCCCTGCCGCCTTCCTGCCGGTCAATGAGACAGATTACCTTTACTATTTCAAGCCCTGCCTCTTTAGCCCTGCTGATTGCCTCAATCGTTGATTTGCCGGTTGTAATCACATCATCAACAATAACAACCCTGTCGCCTTTCCTGACGTCTCCTTCTATCCACTGCATGGTGCCATGAGCCTTTGCAGATTTCCTTACAACAAATGTCTCAATAGGCTTGCCTTTTATAAATGAAGCATACGAGACAGCATATGCAACAGGGTCAGCTCCGAGAGTAAGCCCTCCGATGCCTTTTATATTTAAATCTTTTACCATTTCAAAGATAAGATTCCCTATCAGGTGCATTCCCTCAGGATGGAGCGTCACTGCCTTGCAGTTGAAATAGTAATTGGACATCCTGCCGGATACCAGTTTAAATACCGGCTCCCCGCTGTATTTAAAAGCCCTGTTAAAAATAAGCCCTGTAAGTTTTTTCTTCACTGTGGTTGAAAATACAATAAAAATGAAGGGTTGTCAACATCTATTGCTAATGTGTAAACTATTAAATATTTTTAAAAAAGCGAGGTGGCATACAATGCCGAAAATAATGGACGGGAGAAAGCTTGCGGAGGAAATAAAGACTGAAGTAAAAAAAGAGGTCCTGCTGCTAAATGAGCACGGGATTGACGTTGGCCTTGCTGTGCTGCTTGTTGGAGACAATTCCGCATCTGAACAGTATTTCCTTGCCATCATGGGGGCGTCCAAAAATGTCGGCATCACTGTTTATAAACACAAATTCCCAGATACTGTAACAATTAATGAGCTTTTGAATATAATCAATTCCCTGAATACTGATGAACGGGTTAATGGTATTTTGATATTCCTCCCTTTGCCAAAGAGAATAAATGCAAGAAGGGTCATAAATTCCATAGCCCCGGAAAAAGACGTTGACGGACTTGGCGCTATATCTGTGGGCAGGCTTGCCGCGGACGAATCCACATTCCAGCTCTTCAAGAATAACTCGCATGAAATATCAGAATCAATGTCGAGTTTCATCCCATGCACGCCCTTTGGCGTAATAAAGTTCCTCGAATACTACGGCGTAGCCCTGAAAGGAAAACATGCTGTTGTTATCAGCAAAAGCCTTGCTGTCGGCAAGCCCTTGTCTCTTATGCTTCTTGCAAAAGAGGCAACAGTGACAGTATGCCACAGGGAGACAAAAAATCTGTCTGCCCTCACAAAGCAGGCTGATATCATCTGCACGGCAACAGGCCAGCAGGGGATTATAAAGGGAGATATGGTCAAGGATGGGGTTATTGTTGTTGATATAGGAATAAAAGTCCTGAGTGACGGCAGGATTGTAGGTGATGTTGATTTTGATTCTGTAAAGGATAAGGCTTCCTTGATAACGCCTGTGCCCGGAGGCGTTGG
>CAKKPR010000263.1 GCA_919901705.1 Thermodesulfovibrionales bacterium
TAAAAAAAACAAGGCGTTCGGACAAATTCAGCAAAATGGCTGTTCTGGCTGCTTCGGACGCACTGCAAAACAGCAGGATAGAAAACATAAACAAAAAAAATATCGGCGTAATTTTAGCCACGGCCTTCGGAGCGCATGTTACCACTTTTGATTTCCTGGACAACATACTCGACTATGGCGAGGCAGCTGTTTCTCCTACAATATTTTCGAATTCAGTGCATAATGCAGCTGCATCTTATATAACCTCTGCCCTTGATATCCACGGCCCGGCATTAACAGTGACCAATTTTTACTTCTGTTTCCAGCATGCACTGCAGCTGGCTCAGGCATGGATTAATGAGGGCCGGCATGACTATGTGCTTGTCGGCGCTGTTGAACAATACGGCGATGTCATGAGGTATATCTACGACCAGAAGCTGGCGCCGTCACACGACGGCAAAATAAGGCCCTTTAATTTCAAGCCTGCATGTCAGGTTCCGGGAGAAGGCGCTGTTTTCTTTTTGATGAGCAGGGAGAACTCAGGCAATGTTTATTGCAGGGTTGAGGATATACGGTTTGGCAATGACACAGGGTACGAACTGCCGGTTGATCTGAACATAATTGATACCGATGGCATGCTGGCTGATGAGTCTGCTTACAGGGATTCTATCTCTCCTGACATTCCAACAGCAGCTTATTCCCCGCTCTTCGGCAGCATGATGATAGGCAGCGCCTTTAATTGCGCGGCAGGGGCCTTGATGCTTAAAAATCAGGCTTGCTATGCGAATCCGGTCCAGGACAATCCTCATGGCATTAATATCCTCAATGCTACGCGGCATTCCAATATTGAATTAATCCGCTGTGTAAGGTATAATTGCCATAGGGAAAAAGCTGTTTTCCATCTTAAGAAAAAATAGATCCAAAACCTCTGCGTTACTAAAAAATAAAAATGACATTGAATAACATTGAGGATAAATTAATACAGGGCATTGCCTCTATAACATCACGGGACAAATCATCTATTGAAGCAGACATGCCTTTTCATAAATTGGGAATTGACTCAATGGGTTTTGTTGAGATCCTTGTGTTTATAGAAAAAACTTTCAACCTGAAGCTGATAGAACTGGATTTGACTAAAAAGGATTTTGAGACAATCCATTCCCTGGCATCTCTTATCAGCAGAAAACTTTAGTTTGGGATTTGTTATGGTGTCATCTAAAAGCAAACGTTATCTTTCCGGTTCCGACTGGGTAATAAACACCCTGGATTACATGATGAAGGCAACAACCGGTGCCGGAAACATGTCACAGATTGTCCTCGCGCTGGACTCTGCAATTGATGAGGCAGCGCTCAGGGTCCGGCTGAACAGGTTCATAAAAGAATTCCCTGTACTGCAGGGGAACGTAACCCGCGATTACAAGCTTACCCCATACTGGAAGATACCGGGCAAGATAGCGGCTGACGCAAATCTCAACGTTCATCATGCAGAAAGCCTTGGTTCATGCGAAGACGTCTTATCCTTGCTCGGACAAAGCGTCAACACGCCGTTTAAGAATGATAATGAACATCTGGCATTTCATCTCATCAAGGGCAACCAGAGAAGTTTTTTCGCCATGACCTTTGATCATCGCCTGTTCGATGCCCGCGGCGCTGAGGCATTTCTTAATTTATTCCAGCGCTATCTGGCTGATGATGATTTCAGCGTTTCCGGAGATATTTGTTTTACGTCATCTTCAGCGCTTACCGGATGGATGAAAAAATTTTATGCGGGAAGAAACGTCAACCGCAAAATAATCGCCTTGTCAAAATCCACTCCCGAAGCCCTGCCCCTGCCTTCAGGGGAAAAGAAAAGTTTCAGATACAGGCTTATTTCCTTTGATGCAGATGAAACCGAAAGGATTTATGATAACGCTTATAACGAGGCAGGCTATCTGATGGAAATGCCATACCTGCTGTCGGTGGTCATACAAACAGTGCACGAACTTTTCAGAAGCAGGTCCCGGACAACTTCCAGTTACCTGATCCCTGTTTCAATTGACATGAGGCCCGGCAAAGATGCCGTGCAGGAATTATTTTTTAATCACGTATCTTACCTGTTCTTCCAGGCGCAGGCGAAGGACACAGATAATCTGAAAGGGCTTATAAACTCGGTCAAGCAGCAGATGTATGAACAGGTAAAGGCGGGCTTTCCGGCAGACCTTGCAGAGGCAAGTTTGCTGACCCGTATTGCCCCCCTGCCGGTCCTTGGAAAATTATTGCACCTTCCCTTAAAAGGGAAAATGGCAACCTTTATTTTTTCTTATCTTGGGAAAAACCCTCAACAGCCTCCTGAGTTTATGGGAATAGAAATTAAAAATATCTTTCACATGCCGCGTGTGCCGGCGCCCCCGGGCCTTGGATTCTTCTGCAATTACTTTAACGGACAGCTTAACCTAGTGATCTCATATCTTGAAGGCCTGGTACAGAATGAGGAAATCAATATGCTTGAAGCAGGGCTAAGAAAGAGATTCGGAGCAGGTCAAAGTTAATGAATACTCCATGTGATATCCTCGTTGCCGGCGGCGGCGTTTCAGGAACAGCAGCAGCCCTGGCATCTGCGCGCAGCGGCGCACGCACGATCCTGATAGAGAAAGAAAGTTTTCTTGGAGGAACAGGTTATGCAGGGCTTTTGCAATACATCTGCGGTTTATATCTGAATGGCGGCAGTTTCCCGGCTGAGACATTAAACCCGGGAATTGTCCGGGAGATTGTCGGACTCCTGAACAAATTATCTCCTCAAAAAAAAATAAAGAAAATCGGACAGGTTTATGTGCTTCCGTATTCCAGAGAGGATATGCATTCCGTCTTCACTTCACTTTGCCGGCAGGAACCTAATTTAACTGTCTTATACAATACAACAGTTGTTTCCGTTAAGAAGAAAATCAGAAAAATAGGTAAAGTCATTGTCAGCAGTTCCGGCGTTCGCCATACCATTATTTCAAAGTTTGTGATTGACTGTTCAGGAAACGGGGATGTGTCTGCTATGGCCGGAGCATCTTTCAGGCTGTCCCCGGCTAAAAAGCTTCAGCTGGCCGGCTACACCATCCATATAAAGGGCATAAAAGGTCAGGATGAAACACTTGCAATAAAGGTTCCGTATTATCTTGCTGAGGCAGTCAGGCAAAAGATATTATCTCCGTATTTGCGATTTTCAACCTTCAGCCCTGCCGACACTCCGGGCGAAGGATATTGTAAACTAAGCATTGATGGTGTTGACAGCGCTAAACGCGAACAGAAGGCAAAAAGGGATGCTGTTATAGTTCATCGTTATCTGGCAGACAGAATGCCTTCATTTAAAGACTCTTATATCGCTGAAACTTCCACAAGTGTTTCAGACAGAGAGGGCAGAAGGATTTGCGGAGAATTCACACTTACTGAAAAAGATGTCCTTACTGCCAGAAAATTTTATGACGCTATCGTGAAGAATTCCTGGCCCATAGAGCTATGGGATAAAAATAAAGGAGTGATTTATAAATATGTCAGGACAGGAGATTATTATGAAATCCCTTTTCGCTGCATAAAGGTTAAGGGCATTCCCAATCTTCTGTGCGCCGGCCGCTGTATCTCGGTTTCAGCTGAGGCGCTTGGCTCCACACGGGTCATGGGCGCGTGCATAACATTGGGAGAACAGGCCGGCCTTTTAAGCGCGTTCAAGGTCAAGAATGGTGTTTATCCTGAGCGTGTTAAAAAAACTTCAAATAAAAAGATAACCAAGGAGGTATTACATGCGCATTCTGCTCATTAAACCATTTCCACCGCTTGCTTTGTCTAAATTCTTAATGGACTTTTTTCTTCATCTGGAGCCGTTGGAACTCGAAATCGTTGCCGGGAGTGTACCGCCGGAAGACGAGGTCGAAATCCTGGACCTGAGCTTTGAAAAAGAACCTTTTGATGCATTCAGGAACAAGCTGCTTGAGATGAAACCGGACATTGTGGGCTATACAGGGTTTAGCAGTCAGGCTGTGCTGGTCAAGGAACTGGCCAGTTTTGCAAAAAAACAATTACCTTCAATTGTCAATATTGTAGGCGGTATCCATGCAACCGTTATCCCTCTCGATTACGCAACGGACAGCATTGATATTATAGTCCGCGGAGAGGGCGGGACAGCCTTCCTGGAAATCTTGAACCGTTTCAAAAAGGGGATGCCGCTTGCTTTCGGAGACGGCGTATTGTCCCCCCGGGATTCCGATTTTACCGCCAAGGCAGCGGCGAAGCCTCCCAAGTATCCCAAGATCGAAGATATCCCCAAGCCCAGAAGAGATTTGGTAGACCGGTCAAAATATTTTATCGTCTGGACAGCAACTACCGAGAAAAAACTGAAAACCATATTCCCGCGCACTGCCACTATCCGCACTTCTTACGGATGTCCTTTTAACTGCTCGTTCTGCGTTGTGCATCATATTATGAGCGGTCAGTACCTGCAGCGGACCCCGGAAGACGTAGTGGATGAGATTTCAAAATTAAAAGAAGACCATATATATTTTGTTGACGATGAAAATTTTATCAATAGCGACCGTATGACGAAAATAGCAAAGCTTCTTATAGAACGGGGGATCAAGAAGAAATATGTCAGCTGGGCGCGAAGCGATACCATTGTTAAACACCCCGATGTCTTCAAGCTCTGGAAAGAGGCCGGGCTGAGCCTGGTGTATGTAGGGCTTGAGGCCATGACCGGGGAGCGGCTGGAGAAATTAAATAAACGCACAACTGTGGAAACAAACAAAAAGGCAATATCGATCCTGCACGAGTTGGGGATAACGCTGCACGCGAGCTTTATGCTTGACCCTGATTTCGGCGAAGAGGAATTTGCGGCCCTGAAAAAAGAAGTCAAGAATATCTGCCCTGCTGAAGTTACCTTCACCGTGTTTTCACCCTCACCTGGCACTGAACTCTGGCAGAAACATAAAAATGATTTCATAAAAGACCCGTACATCTATTATGACTGCATGCACACAATCCTTCCGACCAGGCTTCCGATAAGGAGATTCTATCAGCATTTCTCAGACCTGTACGGCATAGCCTTCAGGGCCAATCCCCTCAGACTCAATAAAATCAAGTTCCCACTCAGAGAACTCGGGACAGTGATTTACAGGGGGGTAAAGTATGTTATGGCGCTGAGAAAACTTTATCTGGAGTATGAGATCAGAAAGTGATATGAATGTTTTTCAGGCGATAAAACAGGAAACAAAAAATTTCAGCGGTAAAACGGCAGTAATCGAAGGTGATAACAGAATTTCCTATGGCAAACTGCTCTCTTCCGCAGAGGAGATTGCATCTGCGCTGAAAGGGAAAGGAGTCATGCCGTTTCACCGCGTAGGACTTCTCTGCGGCGACAGCATAGACTACATTGCCGCAAGCCTTGCTGTCTTATCGTTATCAGCAGTGGTCGTCCCCATCTCTCAGGGACAAACAGAGACGGAGATTGCCTCCATTCTTGACAGGATTGCCGTAAACTTTCTGGTCTTTGAAAAAGGATCATACGAAAATGAGGGCGCTCAGGCCCTTCAATCAAAAGGCTTTCATCAAAAAGAATTTTTTATCAGGGAAAGAGAGATTACGGAAGAACCCTGTGAAGAATACTATAAAATCAACCCTGCATTTATCAGATTCAGTTCAGGCACCACAGGCATAAGCAAAGGGGTTGTCCTGTCGCATGAATCAATTATCGAAAGAACCGATGCAGCAGATAAGGGGCTTAAAATAACATCCGGGGATAATATACTGTGGGTACTTTCCATGAGTTTCCACTTTGTTGTGACTATCCTTCTTTTCCTGCGGCGGGCATCAACCATTATCATCTGCAATAATACCTTTCCCGAATCCCTGATAGAAGGCATAACCAGGCACAAGGGGACGTTTATCTATGCCTCGCCTTTCCATTATAATTTACTGGCAAGGACAGACCTGCTGTCTCCGGAATCCCTGAAGAGTGTGCGGCTGGCTGTTTCTACAGCCATAAAACTTCCGGATGCTGTTGCCGATGAGTTTAGTTCAAAGTTCAATCTTGAATTGACAGAGGCTTATGGAATAATAGAGGTTGGATTGCCTTTCATAAAACTTTCTTCAGACAAAAATAAAAGGGGTTCTGTAGGGAAGGCCTTGCCAGGCTATGAGGTCGCAATATTTAATAAAGATGCAGCTGGAGCCGGAGAGATTTTTCTGAGAGGGAAAGGGATGCTGGATGCATATTTCTCGCCGTGGCAAAACCGCAAGAGCATCCTGAAAGACGGATGGTTTAAAACAGGCGACATGGGTATAATTGATGAAGATGGCTTTTTGACTATAGTCGGACGGGACAAAGATGTTATCAACTTTACGGGGATGAAGGTCTTTGCTCAGGAAGTAGAGGCGGTGGTGAACCAATATCCGCTGGTTAAAGAATCATTGGTTTACGGCGTGGAGCATCCTCAGTATGGCCAGCTGCCAATAGCCAAAATCGTTCTGAAAGATAAAACCGCAAACAACATTGATATAAACGACCTGCGAAGATTTTGTTATGAGAGGCTTGCTAGCTACAAGGTTCCGAAGGATTTTGAATATGTTGATCATCTGCCTAAAACAACAAGCGGGAAGATAAAAAGATGAGGATAATGCTTGTCAATCCCTTCGGGTCCAACTGGATCGAGGGCCTCAGGGGCAGCGCTGAAACTGCTGTCCGTATGGCGCCTATAGGCATTCTCTCTATCGCAGCCTATCTTGCCGAAAAGGGGTTTGAGGTAAAGGTTGCAGATTGCAGGATGCCTGCAGCGCGCGCAAACGAAGCCATCAGGAAGATGCTCTTGTTCAAGCCTGATATGGCAGGATTTACGGCAACGACATCCGGCTTTATAGACGCATACCGCATAGCAGAGGCGCTTAAGAATGCTGACCCGGGTATCAATATCATTTTCGGAGGTGTGCATGTCTCTGCGCTGAGGGGAAGCATCCTTGAAAACTTTCCCTGTATAGACTATGTAATTAACGGCGAAGGCGAGAAGGCAATGGCGGAGCTTGCGGCTGGAGCCTCTCTTGACAGCATTCAGGGGCTGGTTTATCGCAACGGTTCCGGAATAAAGGACAACGGGGTGCGCACTGACCTGTGCGATCTCGACAGCCTTCCTTTCCCTGCTTACAATATGCTCGAAGGTTTCCCGAAGACCTTCCAGCCGCCGCTCTTCAATTATCCGAGGTTTCCGAGCGCTACGATGATTTCAAGCCGGGGCTGTCCATATCAATGCTCATACTGCGACCGCTCGGTCTTCAGGAAAAGCTTCAGGTACAATTCAGCTGATTATCTTTATGGGCAGATGGCCTTTCTCAGGAAGGAATTCAATATACGGCATATTTTTTTCTATGACGACCTCTTCACCTTCCACCGGAAGCGGATTGAGGAGTTCTGCGGCCTTATGCGAAAAAAGCCGCTGCACATGACTTTCAACTGTGCGGTAAGAGTAGGCCACATTGATGACGACCTTCTCAGGATGCTCAAGGCAGCCGGTTGCTGGATGGTAAGTATTGGAATGGAGTCAGGCGACCCTGGCCTGCTTGCCCGCCATAAATCAAATATGAATCTGGAAGAGGTAAAAAGCGCTGTAAGGAGCATACAGCGGTGCGGCATCAGGGTAAAGGGGCTCTTTATGATGGGACTTCCCGGCGAGACTGAACAAAGCATACGGAAGACCGCGGATTTTATCGAGACGCTGGAGCTTGACGATGTCAACATGACGAAGTTCACCCCATTCCCGGGTTCCCCCATATACAAGACTGTGAGGGAAGAAGGCGAGTTCAAAGAAGACTGGGAATTGATGAACTGCCTGAACTTTGTCTTTGTGCCTCACGGGATTGCATCAGGGGAAAGGCTCGATGAGTTATACAGGCAGTCTCTCAAAAAATTTTATACAAGCAAAAACTGGTTAAGGAAGTTCGGCCCCCTCATGTTCAAGTCACCCCACAGCACCTACAGGATGCTGCGGAACCTGCCGACATTTCTCAGGGTGAAAAATGAATTTGCACCGCGTAATACGTAAGCGGCCTACTTTTTTGGAACGCCTATTTGAATAAGGTCAGGCACATCGTCCACCTGCCTGCATATTTCATGTCCCATTTCCATGCCTGTTGAAGGCACTGAAACATGGCCCTTCGGGCCTGTCCCTCTGAGGGATTCCCTTGGCCCCGTCTTTCCCTCCCATTTTCCACACCGCCCGCCGGTTCTGCCGATTATTTCAGCAGCATTGAGGACCTCGATTATTTCACAACAATTCGGACAATCACCGCATTCGAAACCCTTTGTAATAATAGGCTTAGTTGATGCTTCTTTCCCGCGAAAATTTGTCTTTTCTATGCAGGATTTTGAAGCGATAATCGCGGCCCCATAGGCCCCCATGACCATATTGTAAGGCGGAATAATGATATCGCACCGAAGCGCCTCTTTGAAAGCGCGGTGTATTCCCTTGTTTGCGCTCACGCCGCCCTGAAAGACAATGGGAGGTTTAATCTCCTTCCCGTTGCAGACATTTGAAAGATAGTTTCTGACAAGCGCATGGCACAGCCCCATCGTGATGTCTTTTTGTTCATGCCCAACCTGTTGTTTATGAATCATGTCAGACTCTGCAAATACAGTGCAGCGCCCGGCTATGTTCGTGGGAGTTTCCGACATCATCGCCCTGGCGCTCAGTTCTTCAATAGTGATATTCAGTCGTCTTGCCTGTGAATCAAGGAAGCTTCCTGTGCCCGCGGCACAAACCAGGTTCATTGAGAAATCTACAACCACTCCATCCCTGACAATTGTTACCTTGCTGTCCTGTCCGCCGATTTCGAATATAGTCCGCACCTCGGGATAGAGATGTAACGTCGCACGGGCGTGCGCGGAAATTTCGTTTTTGATCACATCCGCGCCGACGACTGCGCCGGCCAGTATCCGGCCGCTTCCCGTCGTGCATACACCCCGGATGCAAAACCGGTCAGGCAACTGTGCCGTGAGTTGCGCAAGGCACTGCTGCACCGACTCAATCGGGTGGCCGTCCCCCCGCTTGTATATTTCGCAAAGGACTTCACCTTCCGGCGTAATAACCACACAATTTGTACTGATTGAACCGACGTCAATACCCAGATAACAGGAGTTGTTCATTTGTTTACCCATGGCCTGCCCTCTTCCCGCGCTGAGCGGTGGAGCTATTTTTTTTTCTTCTTTCCATAAGGACATCGGCAAAAGCTTCCAGGCGGGTAGCAATACCGACGCTACAGGTATGCTCATCATAAGACATTTCCAGTATGGGAATATTCTTATCTTTACTGACACGTTTGAGGATCGGCCGTACACTGACTTCAGGCATGCATCCGGAGGGGCACAGATGAATCATGCCGTCATAGCCCTCATCCGCACAATGTATCGAGTAAGCAACGGAATCCAGGGCATGTCCGCCAACCGAATTTTGTAAATACCGGTCTGCGAGTTTGGACAAAGACTTTCTTCTGCTTTGGTTCAAAAACACGATCCGCGTTATATTCTGCAACTCTTCCCCGAGCAAAAAGAAGTTCCTCAATTCAATCCCCTGGCTTCCAAGTATATATTCAATATTTTTATTCAAACACTTGTCCCGCAGAAAAGATATTTCGCCGACAAGTCCGACCTTGAGCGGCTTTTTCTCTTTATCCACCGGAATGTCAGCGAAGCAGCCGGCAGCCTTTTTGCGGATGGCCCTGGTCTGTGCCATGGTCTTGGACTCACTGAGTTCCACGAGTAACTTATTCATTACCTGCGTTGTGTCCCCGTGTGTAATTTCAATGGCCCTTGTCCGCCAGGCCGCAACCTCCAATTCATCAATAACTTTTATCTTTTGTACCGTATGGAATAAGGGTTTGATAAAAGTTATCGGCCCGGGATCAAAATGCCGTACGATAGGCGGTTTAAATCCATCGAAGCCAAGGCCGAAGATCTTTATTTTCAACCCCAGATCTTTGAGTATCTGGCCTATCATATGGCGATAGTATCTGAGCCTGCAGGTGCCGACACTATTGACCATAAAGGCATACTCAACACCTGCTCTGTCTGCTTCAATAAAGTGGCCAAGGTGAGCCTTGAGAGGCAGGCAGACCGATTCCGGCGCCGCGTCTATACCTAACTTTAAGGCTGCAGGCGTAGTTGCGGTCGAAGCCCATGCGTTAATACCGAGAGATTCAACGGCTGTAGCAAGCGCTATTGTGTAGTTGCCTATGTTGGGGATGGCCATATAAGTCATTGCCGCCACCTGAGCGAGTCTATAAATGCCTCTACCCTTGTATCTATCCCGGACTGCGCCAAATGTTCATCTACCATCAGATACATGTAAGGGATGTTTTTGTCTTTCATCAGCTGCCGGTACGTATCAATCATCATTGAATCACACCCGCAATTAAATACCGTAAGCTGAATCACCCCGTCATAGTCTTCACTGGTGAGGGTATTGATCTCATGGTAAATTTTATTGGCTGTGCTCCACAGGATATAACTCTTTGCCGGAGTGTCATCCGCAAAAGATACCAGTTCGACTTCTACGCCCATGCTTTCCAGTTTGTTCAGAATCGGGCCCGCGATAAAATTGTCATGAATTACATAGGGATGTCCTATAAGCAAAAAACGCGGCGCCCCTTTTATTCTATCCGGCCGAGCCATTTTTTTATGCGCCGCTTCCATGGCGCTGAATGAGCTATTTATGGCAGAAAGGGTTTTGCTCTTTTGTATGTTTAATTTTTTACCGAGGAGCAACAAGGTCTTGGATAAAGGACTCCTGCTCACGTCAATGTCAATTGACAAAACTTCAGTCCCCCGGGCGATATCAGCCCTTGCCGCATCAGGGAGCGGGCCAAATTTTGGACAGGAGAGATGGTTTTTGATGGTTGACAGGACACGGGGCACAAATACCATGTCGACTTTGCCGACAAGCTCGGCAAGGTGCGCATCAAACAACTTGTTGGGCAGGCAGTGTTCTGTCTCTGATATCTGAGAGGCCTTCTCAACCGTTTTTGTAGTTGAAGGCCTGGAAACTATTGGTTTCATTCCCAACTCACTAAAAAAGGTCTCCCACAGGCCGGGGTATATATAGTAGAAGAACATCCGGGGAATCCCGATTCTGAGTGAACTGCAACTATCAGTGCCTGATTTCCACATCCATTCCGGTGAAATATTCCTGAGAAACTTATTGCCTGTGCCAATATACACACCGGCACTTTCATGTAGACGTTTAATCATAATCATCTATAAATTCATCAATTTCAATATTATACAATGCATAGATAAAATAAGGAACACGTTTCTTCACAGTGTCCAAGTTGACAATGAAACTTTATAAGCTATATTCTAAAAGCAGCTGCTGAAAACTGAAAACTGATAGCTGATAGCTGAAAATGGCACTGGGCATAATAGAAAATCTTATAAATGAACTTACAAAACTTCCGGGCATCGGCAGGAAGACCGCCCAGAGGCTTGCATTCTTCATACTCACATTGCCTGAGGACAGCGCAAAAGGCATTGCAAGGGCTATAAATGATGTGAAGGAAAGGGCGCGTTTCTGCAGCAGGTGTTTTAATATTACTGACTCGGAGATTTGCAGCATCTGTAGTGACGAATCAAGGGACAGGACAAGAATCTGTGTTGTTGAAGAGCCAAGCAACATACTTGTTGTCGAAAGGGCAAAAACATTTAACGGCCTTTACCATGTACTTCTTGGCGCTATTTCCCCGATAGACGGCATGACACCTGACAAGTTAAAGATAGCTGAACTTGCAGAACGAGTAAAATCTGACAGTGTATCGGAAGTAATACTTGCAACTAATCCGAATACAAAAGGAGAGATGACAGCACAGTATATAAAGGATGTCTTAAAACCCTTCAATGTGAAAGTCACGCGAATCGCTTATGGCCTCCCGATTGGAAGCGATATCGAATTCGCAGACGAGGTGACTTTAAGCAAGGCTCTTGAAGGAAGAAGGGAGATGTAAATCTTTATCTGATTTTGTTCCTCCATTCTCTCGCTTTTGATATTATCTCATCTTCATCAGCGGTGCAGAGTTTCCCATTAGCCACAACGAGCTTGCCGTTTACAAAAACAGTTTCTACATCTGACGCCATTGAAGAATAGACAATATGGGAATAGATATCGTATAAAGGTGTTAGATGGGGTTTATCGAGGTTCATTATTATGATGTCTGCGGCCTTTCCCTTTTCAAGACTTCCCGTTATCTCTCCAAGTCCCAGAACTTCAGCGCCCCATCTTGTTGCCATCAAAAGCGCTGTCTTTGCAGCAAGAACAGTGGGGTCGCCTGATACAGCCTTGTGAACCTTTGCAGCTGTAGACATCTCGCTTAATATATTCAAGTCATTGTTGCTTGCAGCGCCGTCTGTTCCGAATGTGACTTTTATACCTGCCTTAAGCATCTGAGGAACAGGCGCAATGCCAGAACTCAACTTCAGATTGCTCTCTATGCAGTGAGAGACTCCAACCTTATATTTTGCAAGCGCTTCTATTTCCTTCTCATTAATCCATACACAGTGGGCTGCGATAATTTTCTCGTCGAGAAAACCGAGTTCATGCAAATGTTCAACAGGTCTCCTGCCGTATTTTTTCTCTATATCTTCGACCTCCCACTTCGCTTCTGATAAATGAATATGAATAGGAACATTATATTTATCAGCTATATTTTTTACCTTCGTTAAAGTTTCAGGCCCGCATGCATATATCGAATGGGGTGCAATGCAGGGAACAACAAGTTCGTCTTTCTTCCACTTTTCTATAAATTTTTCAGCCTTGCCGAGATATTCATCCGCATTCTTTCCCGATATTGTAGGGAAATCAACAATGCCTGCGCCGAGCACTGCCCTCATGCCGATTTTTTTTGCTGCCTTGCCGGAGGCATCCTCAAAAAAATACATATCACTGTAAGTTGTGATTCCGGCCTTAAGCATCTCAAGGCATGCAAGCTCTGTTGCATCTGAGACAAATTCAGGGCTTAACCATTTGTTCTCAGCAGGCCAGATATGCTTTTCAAGCCATTCTTTTAACGGAAGGTCATCAGCCATCCCCCTGAAATAGACCATTGCAGCATGGGTGTGGGTGTTGATTAGTCCAGGAAGGACTGCCCTGTTTTCCCCGCCGATTACGTTCTTGAAAGGATATTTTTTTGAAATGTTACCGAAGCTGCCGACCTCTTCAATCTTATTCCCTTTGACAACCACAGCTCCGTTTTTGATAACGGCCTGTCCTTTATCCATCGGAAGGACATAGTCACCGCAAATAATATAGTCAGCTTTTTTCATCCTTTAAAATACTGCCATAGTTTATGAGAAAAAGACAATTGCTGCGGCCTTTTATAAAGCAACTCTCTTAGGCGAGTGGGCATAGCCATCTTCCGAAATGCCCACCTATCCGCCTTCTGCACTTTTGTCCCCTGGGGCTTGAATTACTGCGGCAGGCGGAGAAGTTGGGGCAAGGGGTGGGTAAGATTTTGTAATTGAGGAAAAGCTCTCAGAGAGATAATTTGTTGCTAAATTCAGTTTTTTTATGATAATTTTAGATATAAAGGATGAGAAAACCAAAGGCAGGAATTTTTGGAAATTGCTGATTTAATAATAACACCGGAAATACTCGATAAGCTTATATGGAAACATAATGTAACTGAATCAGAGGTCAGACAGGTCTTTCTTGATAAACCACGGTACAGATTTATCGAAAAAGGCAGGTATATGGGTGAACATTTATATCTCGCTCTCGGAACTACAGACGCAGGGAGGTATTTAGCTATAACTTTAGATCAGTAGTGTCCGCTTAAAATGAAGTTTATCATGCATAACAGTATGAATACA